>NZ_WFLM01000005.1:3167-303167 GCF_009208775.1 Silvanigrella paludirubra
AAAGATTACAAAAACAGAGTGCGATTCCATTGACCTAGAATAGAGCTTCTTTACAGAAGACTCAAAATTCCTAGAAAGGAGGTGATCCAGCCGCAGGTTCCCCTACGGCTACCTTGTTACGACTTAACCCCAATCATCGCACAAGCCTTGGCAGGCTGCCCCCTTGCGGTTAGCCCACCTGCTTCTGGCTTATGCAACTTTCGTGGTTTGACGGGCGGTGTGTACAAGGCCCGGGAACGTATTCACCGCAGCCTGATGATCTGCGATTACTAGAGATTCCAACTTCATGTGGTCGAGTTGCAGACCACAATCCGAACTGAGACCATGTTTTTGCGTTTGGCTCCACCTCTCGGCTTAGCTTCGCTTTGTCTTGGCCATTGTAGTACGTGTGTAGCCCTGGATGTAAGGGCCATGAGGACTTGACGTCATCCCCACCTTCCTCCGGTTTATCACCGGCAGTACCCCTATAGTTGCCAACTTAATGATGCCAAATAAGGGAAAGGGTTGCGCTCGTTGCGGGACTTAACCCAACATCTCACGACACGAGCTGACGACAGCCATGCAGCACCTGTATCCGTGTGTATTGCTACTATTACGCATCTCTGCGCTTTTCACGGTATGTCAAACCCAGGTAAGGTTCTTCGCGTTGCTTCGAATTAAACCACATACTCCACCTCTTGTGCGGGCCCCCGTCAATTCCTTTGAGTTTTAGTCTTGCGACCGTACTCCCCAGGCGGATAACTTAGCGCGTGGGCTACGGTACTGGAGGGGTCAACTCCCCCAACACCTAGTTATCATCGTTTACGGCGTGGACTACCAGGGTATCTAATCCTGTTTGCTCCCCACGCTTTCGTTCCTCAGCGTCAGTATTCGGCCAGGTGGTCGCCTTCGCCTCCGGTGTTCCTGCTGATCTCTACGGATGTCACTCCTACACCAGCAATTCCACCACCCTCTCCGAAACTCAAGAAACACAGTCTCAAATGCACGTCCCAGGTTAAGCCTGGGGATTTCACACTTGACTTGCATTCCCGCCTACGAACCCTTTACGCCCAGTAATTCCGAACAACGCTCGCACCCTTCGTATTACCGCGGCTGCTGGCACGAAGTTTGCCGGTGCTTCTTCTTTTGGTACCATCAAATTACTGCTTTATTAAAACAATAACCCTTCTTCCCAACCGAAAGAGCTTTACAACCCGAAGGCCTTCTTCACTCACGCGGCGTTGCTGCGTCAGGGTTTCCCCCATTGCGCAATATTCCCCACTGCTGCCTCCCGTAGGAGTCTGGGCCGTGTCTCAGTCCCAGTGTGGCTGATCGTCCTCTCAGACCAGCTATCCATCTTCGCCTTGGTGGGCCGTTACCCCGCCAACTAGCTAATGGAACATGGGCTCATCTTTCGGCTGCCGGCCTTGCGGTCCCGGCATTTCCAGCATCGCTGCTGCTTACGCGGTCTTAGCTACAGTTTCCCGTAGTTATCCCCCTCCAAAAGGCAGATTCCCATGCATTACTCACCCGTGCGCCACTAAGGTATTGCTACCTCCGTTCGACTTGCATGTGTTAGGCACGCCGCCAGCGTTCGTTCTGAGCCAGGATCAAACTCTTAGCTCTAATTTACTTACAGATAAGTATTTCTACCCATCCGCTTTTTTTACTATCTTGACGGTTCTTTTTACGGAACCTGATTTCTTTCCATTTCCTCTCGCGAGAAAATCTACTTAAAACCATGGAACCGCACTCTGTTTTTGCTTTCTTCTCTTGTCAAATAACTTAACCAGTATTATCGGGTTATTAAGTTCTTTCGAACTTTTTTTCCCTGCTGGTGAATGAAGTAGCTACAGAAACCAAAAACTTTTGTCAAATTTTTTAAAATATTTTTTAATAAAAAAATATTATTATATATTTTCAAATACTTATAACTGCACAACAAAGATGCTTTTCATTTCAAAACAAAAGTTATATCTTTCTGACTGATCGCGAATATCTTAATTATTAAGGATTTTTTATGCATATAGGACTTATTGGAACATCGGGAAGATTGGGAACCCTTGCGAAAGAACTTTTTAAAGAACAATCCGTCCCTTTTACACAGATCTCAAGAGAAGATCTAAAAAACATAAATAACTTCTCTGAATTGTTAAAGAATATTCAAGACGACATAATCATTTTGGATGTCAGCTTACCTACAGGAACGACAAGTTTATGCAATATTATAAATGACTTAAGCATTGAAGACTTACGTAAAGTACGTGGTGTAGTTGTAGGAACAACGGGGCATGATGAACATCAAAAAGATCTCCTTTATAAATCTTCTAAAAAAGTTCCTATTTGTCTTGTCTCTAATTTTTCAAAAGGCGTTTTTCTTTTTGAAGAGTTATTAAAGGCTAAAACAACAAAAGGGATAAGTGTTGCTGAGCTAGCTAGGGCATTAGGTTTTGACTTAGCAATGAGTGAAATTCATCATACAAAGAAGAAAGATGCTCCAAGTGGAACAGCTATAACACTTGCTGAAAGTGCTCATATCCATAAAAATCAAATTAGCTCTGTTCGAGTTGGAAAAGTTGTAGGCGAGCATATTCTATATCTTAGCAGCGACTCTGAAGCTTTAGAATTGAAACATACGGCTCATACCAGAAAATTATTTGCAGAAGGAGCTTTAGAACTTTGCAGAAATATTTTTAAACAAGCGCCAAAGCCTGGCTTTCTTAAGAAAGAAGATTATTTCATTCATTAAATAAGCCAAAGCAGGGGACTGTTGCATAAATTTTCAAGCTCATTTATATCAATGCAGGGATTCGCCCCAAAGGAAAAGCATTATAAAGTATAATTTACATTATTCTTTTTTGATGTTTATAGAGTTTTACTTAAATTAACTTTTAACTTGGTTGGAATATGGAAATCGTAATTCTTATTTTTCGCATATTATTTTTTGTTATAGGATCTCTAACAGCAATCGTATATATTCTGTTACAGTTTTACCAAAAAGTACCTAAATTAGCTTTTAATCTTGCTACTGCTGATTACATAGTTTATTCTGTTATCTCATTAATTTTTGGATTTGGAACAAACTCATACTATGGATTAGCAGCTTTTATTCCACTATTATTAATTAAATATTTATCAAATAAATTCATCACACCAGAAAAATTAAATGGTTCTGGATTTTGGATGGAAATAGACTGGAAAAAATTAACACCTCGTGGATTTGAACGTAACGTTCCAAAACATATTTTAGATGAAATGAATAAAATGTTAAACAGTACTCCTAAGGATACTCATTTTTTAATTCCAAGAATATATGCCATAATTGCAGTCCGTTTTATGCTTAGAAAAATGAAAAAAGAAAGCAGCAATATGCCAAAAGGAATTTCTGCACAGCAACAAAATATGGGGATGGAACAATTTACTGGATTGGCCCAAAATATATTAAGTCTTGCTAAAGGAAAATCTGAGAAAAAAGATCTTAATATTGGAATTTTAAAAATCACCCGCCATTAATTTGTTTCTTTAGGCAAATCAAAAATCCATTTAAACTCATTATTTTCTTTTTCTAATCCAGAAACAAATACGGTTGGAATAACATTATTTTCAGAGGATAAGTGGATTATTTTTTCAAAATAATCCGTGTAATCAGCTACTTTTTTTTCTTGAACCCATTCAATTAAAGATTCAATAGAGGTTGCTATAAGAAAAACTTTTGGACAATTTTCTTCCTGAATATTTTCAAAAAGAGTACTCATAGCATCATTTAACGTTCCTAATTGAGGTTCTGATTTTTTATGTTTATCAAAGCGATTTTCAACACAAATAGGAAGAGCAAGACTTTTTGCTAATACTTCACAAGTTTTCATGCTTCTAACGTCGCTACCAGATAATAAGAGGACTTCAGAATAAAGAGATAAAGATGCAGCGACCGCTTTTTGGAAAGAGCTTTGTTCTTTAAATGAACGCCAAAGTACATCTTCATTTAAAGATTGGGCTCTAGCTTCAAAATTATCTAAAATACGAATTTTTAGACTTTCAGATAAAAATGAAATTATTGTTTCCGCAAGAGTTTCAGCACCTTGCTCACCAGTCCGACTTAAATAGTCTGGCGCACCCATCTCAGATTGTGTAAAAAATAAAAAAAGAGACTTCATAATGTTTTTCCTTAAACTAAAAAACATGAATAGCAATAGATTTTATCTCTCGCCTCAGTCAAGCCCTTATTGTATGTTAGAAAATGTTCGATGCAAAATCACTTTTTTCATAGTTAGTTGCATCTTTCTAAAGAATTACAGGCAATAAAACCTGCGGAGTGATAAAATGCCTCTAGATATTGAAACCGATAGTACAAATAAAAATAAGATTGAATTTGAAAATCATTTTTCAGCAAGAGTTGTAGTTATTGTTTTTCCAAATGGATATAAAGTAAATAGCGAACAAGATCTATTAGAAATTAAAAATGCTTGGACAAAGAATTTGAAATCTTGGCATTCTCCCTATACATGCCTTTTTGATTTAAGAGATTTTTATATTTCTCCCGACCTCGAACCTTCGTTTGAAAAATTGATTCATTTTTTTAAAAACTTTTTTATGAGAAAAATAATTGGTTTTTGTGATGAAAATTCTGAAAAAGTAAATGTAAAATTTGAGACAGTAATTGGAATTGATAATGCTTCTGCACAAACTGGTCTTGCTAGAGGTAAAGGATTTGAAAAAAATATTACCGATTTAAGAAGTAAAATTCAAATTGATAATGATTTTAATGCACATGTTATGGAAATTACATTTATTAGTGACACTGATTTTACAACAAAAGAAGATATTGCTATCCTTAAATCTAAGCTTCAAAATATTCTCATGCTTTGGCACACACCATATAGTGTTATCTTTAATTGTGTTAACTGTACCTTTTCAGAAGAAGCAAAAAATGAATTCGTCAAAGTTGAAAGATTCTTGAAATCATTTTTTTGTAAATCAATTGTTGGATATGCACCAAAGGCAAATAAAGAAACATACCCATTTACCATGTTTCGTTCACGGCATTTAGCAGCTGGCTCATTGGAAAACAGCGGGATTGAATCCGGAGAAATAGCAAATTGCTCTACACGTAAAATTGGCACATAAATAAACAGAAAATAGAGTTATAATTAGATATCTGCTTGTTTTCAAGAAGGAGTCTAATTAAATGACTAATACAGTAACAGATAAAGAAATTCTTTTAGCTTTTATTAAAAATGCAACCCAAAAGGTGCAAGAATTAAATGGAGTTGCCACGGTTCTCCTAAAAGAGGGTGCCAGACCTGAACTTTTTGATGCCATTGCTAGATCGACTTCTGCTATAAAATCTTTTGCTTCAACATGCCACCAAAATCATATTTCTGATTTTATTACGTCAAAATTAGATTCAGAATTTGATCATATTAGACTTCAAAACCTTTCTATTACTGAAGAAATTAAAAAAAATGTTAAAGAAAATATAACTGTTTTAAAAGATCTTATTAAAAATGTTTTAAAAGAAGAATCACCGCAAGAAACAGAAGTTTCAAAGGAAGATGATGACACCTTTCATTCACTTTTAACTTCAATTGGCCAATTAAGTGTTTGGAGTTTTCATGAACTTATGAACGCGCTTGCAAAAGTTCATGGTTATACAGAAATGCTAGAGGATATCAATCAGCAAATACCTGATACAACTCCACAATTAAAAAGCGACTTAAAGACAATACAAGAAAAATTAATTTATAACACATCTCATATGACTGGAATTATTAATAGAATTAGATCTCTTAGAGGAAAAACAAAAATTAATATTAAAGAACATAATATTAGAGATGTTATTAAAAACATTCAAGATCTAACACAGCAACCGCCCAAATCTTTAAATTGGTCTTCATTACATATTCCCAGTGTTAACGTTCAATTTGACCAAATTATCTTTGAACAAATTTGGGTGCATTTATGGAAACTTTTAGGTGAATGGCAAATACCTGGTACTTTAGTTCAATCTATGTGTTTTGGTAAAATAGATTTAAATAAATCTACAAATAATCCTAAATTTAAAAATAATTTAACTATTTATATTTGGTTAGAACCTAACGGAACAGTAAAGTTTGACCCCACAACTCTTCAATATTCAACTCAAACACCGCAACCAGATTTAGCTTACGTTTTTCACTATACATCCAAAATTGCAAAGAGAATTTCTGCTGAAGTTAACTGTGCAAAAACAGCATATAACGGAGTTATATTTAGTATAACAATTCCGTGTGGAGATATAAATTTATCTGTTTCTGAATCAACGGGAAATCAAATTCCACAACCATTACATATTTTAAAAATGAAACAACAAGATAAAGCAGTAAAAAATGTCTTAATATTAGATGATGAAAAAGATTTAAGAACAATATTAAGTCTGAAAATTAACAAGATGGGCTATGCAGTCAGTGTGGCAGAAAATATTGCGGAAGCTAACAAAATATTAGATTCAAAACATATTGATTTAATTATTTCGGATCTTTTTTTAGGACAAGAAAGTGGATTAGATCTCTTAAAAACCTTAAGTATTAATGCTCCAAAAATTCCTTTTATTTTTATAACAGGAGCAAGTGAAGATGACATTTCAAAACCAATACTCGATATTTTAGCTAAGTATTCAAAAGCTTTCTTAACAAAACCAATTGCAACTCAATTACTTAAAGAAACACTTGATAAAATTATTCCACTATAATATTAATAAAATTGTTTTTTTGAAAGGAATAAAATGCAATTTTATTATAGAATTAAAAAATATTCACATATAATTAAATCATTTTTTGGTATTACATCAATCGCCATATTGACAAATGCAAATGCTGATACCAATATGAATTTTAATTTTACTTCACAAATTTCAGATGATGATTATAAAACATTAGCTAAAACGATTATTAATCCAACCCGTTTTCAATTTATGTCTTCACCCACTCCATCAGCAGGTAAAATTGTACCATTAGGTATTTCTTTAGGTGGCGGGTTAAGTTATTTATCTATTCCACAATCTACCATCGACATTATTAATAAATATACGGATTCCGCAAATAACTTTCCTTCAACAGTTTTAATTCCAAGATTTATTGGAAAAGTTGGAGTTCCATTTGGAATTGATTTTGCTGTTAATTATGCAAAAATTCCACAAAGCTCAATAGAACTTTATGGACTTGCAGCACAATATGTTTACGCTAATCCCAAAGTAGTTCCCATTACATTAGCAGTACGCGGAGGTTATACCCAAATTTCAGGATTTAGTCCTATGAGTGCAAACTCAAGTAATGCTGAACTATTATTAGGTATTCCTTTACCAATTATAAAACCTTATGTAGGAGTTGGAAATAATTGGTCAAACGCAAACACATCTATTTCATTAACTGGTACTTTATCGAATCAAACATTATCAAAAAGTGCAAATTGGTCTGAAACCTACGCCATTATAGGAGTTCAAGCAATTGCGCTAATTGGTTTGGATTTTGAAGCCCAAATATCATCATTTCAAACAATTTATAATGCTAAACTTTCTATAGAAATATAATTCAAATTTTAATTTTAACTTCTTTAAAAATTCAATATTAAAAAATTTATCCAAGTTCTCACCATAGGAAAATTTTACTCCATTAATAGAAAACCCGTTTTTCCGAAATCTTCAGGAAGCAGGATTGAATCTCAAAAATTCTTTCCGCCTTAGGAATCCAAGACGTGTTCCTGAAAATGCCATGGAGGCTTTTTTATGATTTTTTTTACGTTGCAGAAAAAATTAAGAGAACTTGTAACTTCAAAATGCACTTTATTATGGCTTGAAGGAACAAAACACGAAAGGGTTTTAAAAATTAAATTATCTGGCAATAAAGTAATTTTAACTTTAGCTAACGAAACAACAAAAGTCATTGCTTTTGATAAGTATACGTTTACATCCGTAGGATTACAGTTTTGGTTTCAAGGCAGAGCGGGGGTTTTGTATAAATGGGAACAAGTTTCTAATTTAGATCAATACAACCAATCTATTAAAGATGATTTTTTACCAGATGATGACCCGACACCACCAGATATTGCGGCTTAAATACACAATATCTAATTTAATGGTTTACTCGGAGAGATTATGAGGCTAACGGCAAAAATTCTATCATGGTTACTTGCATCTATTGTAGTTGTAATGATCATGTTTACAAGTTTAGCTATATATATGCTACAGAAAAACCTTGAAGAAGAGGCTTTTCGGTCGCACAAATTAATTTACTCATTATTTTTACCAACAATTACACGTTATCTTTGGGAATTTGATATTACAGGAATAAAAGAAACATTATCAAATATTATCGAAAATAATTATGCAAATAAAATATATATCTACGACGCTGATTCGGTTTTAGTTACATATCTTTATAAAGACAAATTGACTGGTAAAATATCAAACATTAAAGACAATAAAGTAACAGAGTCTACAAATATCATAACCCCAGATTTTAAAGACCAGTTAGACAAAAAATCGTTAACTAATGAAGATTTCTTTATTTATCAAGATAATATATTAAAAGATACTTCAAGAATTATAGGGGCAATGCAACACAAAAAAGGAACAAGTTCAAATTCATCGGTAATAGGTTACTTTGTTTTAGACTATTCAACTGATAACATTGCTGTTGCTGTTCAATCTATGATTCGTGGTGTAATTGTTCTAGCCGTTTGCATTACTGTTATGCTAGTTGTTTCTATAGGCTTATTATTAAGAAAGTCTTTAATAAATAGTATTCTAAAATTAAGCCAAGCAAGTATCAATATTACTAAAGGTAACTTTACAAAAATTGATGAACCAAAAAGAAGTAAAGACGAAATGGTTGATCTTGTTCGAAACTTTAATATGATGATAACACAAATTGAAGTCAATCAAGAAAATTTAAAATTACTTGCTGAAGAAGGAATTAAAATTTCTAGTAAGTTTGATATTAGTGATATGGCAATACAAGTATCAGACTCTTTAAATAAGATCTCTAAAATTAACATTCATACAGAGTTTTTTGTCATTTATTCTATGCTTGGTTCTACACAAGCAGAAGGATATCACGAAATGCTAAAAGCAGGTGATAGAAATTTCATTAAAGTTTCAGAAGAATTAAATGAACCACCAAATAAAAAGCGTTTTCTTATTAAAGATAGTTCTGGAAAAAATTGTATTGTCTTGCAAATTGATGATTTAAGAAGCGCTCATATGTATTCATTTACAGCTGCACAATCTATTTATAATGCTATTTTAGCTTTACAAATTAGTATCACAAACGCATTAGATAATATTCATTTTGTCGCAGAACAAAAAGAACAACAAAGACTAGTTAGCGAGCAAGAAACCGCTCGACTTGTTCAAAATAATCTCATGCCAAAATTTGAATATCGAAAAGTAGGTAATTTTGAAATTGCAAATCACTTTGAAGCGGCTACTGAATGCGCTGGTGATTGGTGGAATTATTATATTCTTCCTAATAATAAATTGCTTCTTTTATTAGGAGATGTCACTGGTCACGGAACAGCAAGTGCCATTTTAACCGCTGTTGTAAAAGGATATTGTGATTCCATTCATATTCAACCCAATATTACAGCTAATGATATATTAAGTCAGCTAGACTCTGTTGTTAGGCAAAGTGGAGATGGAAATAAAGTAATGACAATGTTTGCTGCAATATTAGATCCGAATAATGGAGTGATTGATTTTTCAAATGCAGCACACAATTTTCCTATGATGATTAAAAGGAAAAACGATAAAAAAGTTGTAGAGAAATTAGTTGCACAAGGAAGACCACTTGGATATGAGTTACTTTCTGATAATAATGAAGCTTCTTATGGCTATAAACAAAAACAAATTAAATTAGAATCGGGAGATATTTTATTTATTTTCTCTGACGGTTTGATTGAGGCTATCAATTCAAGTGGTGAAGAGTTTAGCGAAAAAAGATTAAAAAATGCACTACAAAAATATTCAGATAGTGAGGCAACAGAAATAAAAGATAATATCATTAATGACTTTAGAGAATTTATCTCTAATAAAAAACCAGATGATGATGTTACTTTTTTAATTTGCAAATACGATAAAGATGCAGCATAGTTTTCTAAAATATACTCTGAAAATTTTTAATCAAACCATTTTAAAATTTATTTTTTTGGTTCATAAAAATTTCTTTTAATGCATTAATGTCACCACTAGTGATTAAATTAAGATGATCACTAATTTTTTCTACATCCCAATCCCACCATTTTAATTCAAGCAAAAATTGAATCGTTTCTTCGCTAAATCTTTTACGAATTTCTTTAGCAGGATTACCACCTACAATGCTGTAAGGCTCTACATTTTTAGTAACAAGACTGTTTGTTCCAATAATGGCTCCATCACCTATTTTTATTCCTTGCATAATAGTAACACTATTTCCGATCCAAACATCATTTCCAATTACAGTATCACCTTTGCTCACAACATTCATAGGATCTTTTTTTGCCCAAATACCTCCAAATACTTTAAAAGGATAAGTAGAAATACCTTCCATAGCATGGTTTGATCCATTCATAATAAAACGAACGCCAGTTGCTATTTGACAAAAATTTCCAATGACAAGTTTATCACCCATAAATTCAAAGTGATAAAGGACATTTTTTTCAAAGTTATAAATATCCTCTGGGTCATCATAATAAGTATAATCACCAACAATTATATTTGGATTTTTTATGATATTTTTAAGATAAATAGTTCGTTTAACATTATTAATTGGATATAAATTATTTGGGTCAGGATATTTAAATTCACTCATAGCGCGCCTCTATTAAGGTTAACGATACCAGTTAAGAATAATAAAAACACAGGCTCATTAACACATCTTAGATCACCTTAATACTTACAAATTTTTTTCTCAACTTTAAAAATTCTCTTCTTTAAAAATAAAATTCAATTTACTAAGAAAGAGTTAAGTAAGTTTTAAAATTTGAGATTCAATTTCTAACCAAATTTCTTCATTAGCTAATAATTTATTTTTATACTTTTTAAGTTCTTTATCGAGTTCTTCAATTTTTTTATAATTACTTGGATCTTCTTTTTCTAATCTAGCTTCAAGATGTTTTATTTTCTCATTTAATTCTAAGATCTCAGATTCAATTTTTTCCTTTGAGCGTTCTAACTTTTGTTTTTCACGTTTATTGTCCTGTTGTTGTTCCCTTAGAATTTCTGCTGGCTTTTCATTTTGAATTTGAGATTCTTCCGTAAGCTTAGCCATTTCCATACTTCTATCTGGACTTAAAATATCAGGAAAACCAGACAGTGGGGCAAGTCGTTCGTAATCATCAAGTTTACCTTCAAATAAAGCAAAACGACCATCGTTAGTCATAGCAAATACGTGTGTACAAATTGAATCAATAAAACTTCTATCGTGACTTACAAATAATACAGTACCTTCATATTCTTCAATGGCGCTTGCTAAAATTTCAGCACTAGACATATCTAAGTGGTTTGTAGGCTCATCTAATAAAAGAAAATTTGCTTGTTGTAAAAGTAAACAAGCTAAACCAACACGGCTTTTTTCTCCTCCAGAAAGTACACCTACATTTTTAAAAACATCATCTCCTCGAAATAAAAAGCTTCCTAATAAATTTCTTGCTCTTTTTTCGCCAACATCATCCGAAATACCCATAACATTATCAAGAATAGTTTTCTTTTCATCTAAAATATCTAATTGATCCTGAGCAAAAAATGCTAAAGAAACATTGTGACCTAGTTCAAAACCACCATTAATAGCGTTTATTTTACTTGCAATTGTCTTTAAGAAAGTTGATTTTCCTATTCCGTTTGGTCCAATAATTGCAATTTTTTGTCCTCTTAAAACATTTAATTTAATGTCTTTAGAAAGAATTGAATTATAACCAATACTCATAGCTTCAATTTTTAAAACTTCCTTACCACTAGCCGTTACCTTAGGTAAAGTGAACGAAATTTCGTCAACGGAGTCATCAATATCAAAGCTACCTTCAAGCTCTTTCATACGATCAAGCATTTTCATTCTACTTTGCGCTTGTTTTGCTTTAGATGCTTTTGCTTTAAAGCGATCAACGAAACGTTGAATTTCATCGGCACGTTTTTTATGCCTTTCATAAGCAGCTGTTTCTAATTCAAGGCGTTGTTCTCTTTGTTCTAAAAATGAATCAAAGTTACCTTTATATGGCGTAAATTTTCCATTAAATAAATGCAAAGTTATTGTTGATAATCTGTTTAATAAAGCTCTATCATGAGAAACAAATAAAAGTGTTCCTTTAAAGCTTTGTAAGAATTTTTCAACCCAAATTAAACTAGGAAGATCGAGATGGTTTGTAGGCTCATCTAAAACTAAAAAGTCGGGATCGTTTAAAAAAACTCTCGCAAGTTCTAGACGCATACGCCATCCACCCGAAAGCTGTTTCGGATGTTTATTTAATTGAGAACCTAAAAATCCTAAACCAACTAATATTCCTTTAGCACGTGCCTCAAGAGCATATCCACCAGCTTCTCGAAAAGCATCTTCAATTTTTTCAAATTTTTTATGAACTTCTTCGTTGTAATTAGTTTCCATTTCAACAAGAATATCATCTAATTGGCGTTTTAATTCTTTTAATTTTAAAGCCCCATCAACACACTCTTCTAGAATAGTTGGCTTTGGGTTTGAATTGGGTTCCTGAGGTAAATACCCCAAATTCACTTTTGCTGGTTTTAAGATTTGACCCGAATCTGCTTCTTCAATCGCACAAATAATGTTTAATAAAGTGGACTTTCCTGCCCCATTTGGTCCTACTAAAGCCACTCTTTCTCCATCTGGAAAATGATATGACGAGTTTTGAAAAAGTACTTTCTTTCCATAAGCTTTGCTTAAATTTTCGATCCGGATCATTTCCTAATTTCCATTTCTTTTTTCAATTTCTTTTTTCTGTCCATTGGATTAAATCAGATAGAGCTTGAGAGCGAAATTGCTCCGTTTCATTGAAGATTTCATGCCCAGCCCCCTGAATCACTTTGAAAGTGCTATCATTATGAGAGAAATAAGGCACGCACTTTTTCGTCACGTCCAAACGAACAAGTTTGTCATCAGCAGCCGCTACAATTGTAACGGGAGCACTTATTAAACGAATTGCTTGGATGATCTTTTTTTCTTCAACAGCACCCAAAAAAGTATTCCCCATTCTTGCTGTAATCATTTTTAATATAAGAGAATCTTCGCGTGCTGCATTATTATTTTCATCATTATTTGAAAGATTTTCTGGTGGAATTCCTATGGGAGCGACAATTTGCGGAAGAAACTTTGCTACTTTATCAGCTAAAAAGCGCTTCCAAGCTGGAATAGATTGTTTCACACCATAACAAGGTGAGCTTAAAAATATGGGGGGACAAGAATCTGCTAAATGAGCTGCAGCATAAGTAACAAGTAAAGAACCAAAACTATGTCCCATTAATCCAAAAAATGAATTTTTTTGTTTCGTTAAGCCAAGCAATTGTTTTACATGATTTGTCATAAATATCACATCTAAAACCATAGCATGTAAATTTTCTGCGTCACCACGTGATGGCCCTGACTTTCCATGGCCTCTAATGTCAAAAATAGCGAAGGCAAGATTTTTTGCACATACAGCTTTAGCAACATGTGGATATCTGCCACTATGTTCACCAAATCCATGCACGGCAAGAACAACCCCATCTAATTTTGACTCAGAAAAATCTTTTTTGGCGGGTGTATAAACACGAAAGAAAAGTTCATTTCCATCAAAACTTTTTATATTTTCAGCACGTTCTTGAAACATACATAAGTCTCCTTGCTTCAAATTTTCCTACAGCATTTCAGATAGCTGCAATGTTTTCACATAACTTTCAGACTAAAACAAATTATCCTTCAATAAGAATTCAAAATTCTTTTGAAGGATCGAAAAAGGAGGCTTTTATGCTGCGTAGTTTAAACACAGCCGCAACAGGTATGGATTCACAGCAGAGGCTTATTGATACATTGTCAAACAATATGGCAAACGTGAACACAATAGGTTTTAAAGCCAGTAGAGCTTATTTTCATGATTTACTTTATCAAAATATTAGAGCACCTGGTTTGCAAACAACAACAGGAGTGATTGCGCCAAGTGGTATTCAAATTGGAAATGGTTCAAAAATCGTTTCAGTAGAAAAATCATTTGATGAAGGCGCAATTAAGATAACAAATAAAGATACAGACATGGCAATCATGGGAAAAGGATTTTTCCGAATTCAGTTGCCAGATGGAACAATAGGCTATTCCAGAGACGGAACATTCCGCAGAAGTGCTGATGGAAGAATTGTTACCTCAGAAGGATTACCTTTGATACCTGAAATTGTAATTCCACAAAATACATTGCATTTAAACATTGGTATAGATGGTATTGTTACAGCTAAAGTAAGCGGAGAACAAGAGCCACGAAATTTAGGTCAAATCCAACTTGCCAATTTTATAAATCCAGCGGGTCTCAATTCTATGGGGCGAAACTTGTATACAGTAACACCTGCATCTGGAGAGCCTATTGTTTCAATTCCAGGAGAAAATGGATTAGGAAACATAGACCAAGGTGAACTTGAAACAAGTAACGTTAATATTGTTGAAGAAATGGTACAACTTATTGTTGGACAAAGAGCATATGAATTAAATAGTAAAGTGATTAAAACGGGCGATGAAATGCTCGCATCAACAAATCAAATGAAATAATGGGATATTTAGATGATACTTTCTCCTCCACAAGTTTATGTCGAATATAAAGACCTTTCCAAGGATGAAGGTATTGCTGAAATTCAAAAGGATTTTATAGTTCAAATTATAAAATTAAATAAACAAAACGATACCATTGTAATTGACAAAATAATAGACTCAAATAACGATAATCTTTTTATAGCACATTGCATACAATGTAATTTACCAAACTTATCTTTTAATGAAATAATTCCATCTACTATTAAAAGAAACAAAAGTAATTTTAGCTCAGAGTATATTTTTGATATTAAAAATGACTCTAATAGTAAAATCACCTGGAAAATCCAACTCATTGAAAAGAAAAAAATATATTATCTTGCAGCCAAGCAAAACATATCAATAAATTCAATTTTAAATGAAAAAGATATAGATGTTCTTTCGTGCTCAACAGAAGAATCTAAATGCAATCCGAATCATTTTTACTTAAGTAACAAAGAAGCAGAAAATTCAATTTTAAATTTCAAAAATAAAAAATCTTCAAATCAAATCCGTGTTGGCCAAGAAATCGATCCTAAATGGCTTTCCCAAGAAATTCTAATCCATGCTGGTGAAAAAACAAAAGTAACTTATTCTCCGAATCGTTCTTTAATCATTCAAACATTTGGAAAATCTCTTTCAAATGCTGGACGAGGAGAAACAATTCGTGTTCAAATAAGCGACTGGTTCGATAAGAGTTCTGTTTTGCATCCAACAGGGATTATTGAAGGAATCGTAATAGCTCCTGGTGAGGTTGAATATGCAACCAAATAGTAAGTATACAAAATATAAACAAGTTTTAGATGAGATTAATCTCCAAGAAGAAGATGGATATGTAGAGTCAATCAAAAACAAGTTACATTATGAAACAAAAAGAGTAAATAAATTCCTAGAAGAAAGAGAAACAAAATCAAAAAAGAATGAAAAATTTTCAATAGTAGAAAAGTACCTTAATTCTGTTGAATACGCATTTGACAAAGGAAACAGCACAGGAAAAAAGGTATCACATGCACTCGATAATATTCCTGAACCTACTTCTAAAAAAATTGTTGTACGTTTAACAATTTGTTTTGTATTTATTGCCTTAGTTATCTTTTTTACAAGTTGCCGTGCTCATGCTCAAGTGACTTCCCCAAATGCAGTAAATAATCCTTTACCAATCCCAAAATTAAATGAAATGACAGATCAAAATATAATGAGACAAGATAAAAATGAGCGTTCCGAAAGTCAGAAAGAGCAAGAACGTTTATTTATAAAAAGAGAAAGTCTTCAAATAAAACATAAAGAACCAGGATCGCCATCGGGAAGTATTTGGGCAGACTCTTCGCAACCAAAATCTCTAGCAACTGAATATCAACCAACAAGAACAGGTGAAGTGATTACAGTAACAATTCCTGACGATCTTCAGTACAAACCTTCCACAGAACAAAGTGCTAATGGAACAACTGGACAAAAATTTGATCCTGTTAAATCTTTGAAATTTGAAATTGTTGGATTTGAACCTGGTGGTGATGTTTATTTAAGAGGCACTAAAACCTATGTAAATGAATCAGGTGAACAAAGATCAATTATGGTTATGGCAAAAATGCCTCAAAGAAGCTTAAATAAATTTGAAGTGGATGCAAAAGATCTTACTCAAGTAGCTGTTAATAGCGTCATAAATGGAGCAGCATCTGACTATTCATCTGCAGGTTGGGATATTACAACGTCAAGAAAGGTTTCTGGATTTGCACCCGATCTTAATTCAGCAATTGCGTCTCTTGATGGCCAAAAGAAAGAATTAGATACACAACAAAAAGCATTAAAAGATCAACAAAAAGCATTAACAGAAGAAGCGGATAGACTCAAAAAAGATAGAAATAGATTAAATGCTGAAACAGCTCAAGCAAAACAATTATTAGACTCAGCTACAATTATGGATCCTCCTGCAGAAGATGGAAAAGAAAATAAATCTGGCGGTGGAAAAACACAAAATAGCAACAACCAAAATGCGAGCAATGCAAAAAAACCAAGTAATTAAATTATAGTAAAAAGGAATTTACCTTGATTAAAAGGAATTTGAATTTAGCTATAAAAATATTATTCACATCTCTTTTCTTTACTTTAGGAAATACCATCGCTGCAGAAGAAATTGAGCTTCCTGTTCGTATCAAAGATCTTGTTGAATTTAGAGGTGTTCGATCAAACCAATTAACAGGACTAGGAATTGTTGTTGGTTTACAAGGGACAGGCGATAGCAAATCAAGTATTGCTACAAATAAAGCAGCTGCTTCCGTTATGAACCGACTTGGTATGGCTATCACTCCGAATGAAGTAATTACAAAAAATATTGCTGTTGTTGTCGTAACGGCCGAGTTACCTCCTTTTGCAAGAATAGGAGATAAATTGGATATTCGAATCTCAAGTATTGGAGACTGCCAAAGTTTAGAAGGTGGTACCTTATTGTTAACAAGTTTAAGCGCAGCAGATAGCCAAGTTTATGCAACAGCACAAGGAAGTATTAGCCAAGGAACTTCCATGGCGGGAAATGAAGGTGGTGCGGGACAACCTGCAAAAAGTACAACACCTAAAACAGTTTCATTATCACTAAGTGGAATTGTTGAAAAAGAATTTTTATCTACCTTTATGAGTAATAATAATGTTGAATTAAGTTTAAAAAATGCAGATTTTACAACAGCAAGCAGAATAGCTAAAGCTTTAAATGATTTTTTTGGTGAGTTTATTGCAGACCCTGTTAATAGTGGTTTAATTTCAGTTAAAATACCAAGAACAGTTGCTAGAAATAATCCTAGCTATAATCCTGTAACCTTTATGTCTATTTTAGAGCAAATTAAAGTAACACCAGATTCAAAAGCTTTAATTGTAATTAATGAAAGAACAGGAACAATTATATCAGGAAATAATGTAGTTATTGAACCCGTGGCTATTAGTCATGGACGACTTGAAATTCAAATTGGTAAAAAAACAAATAAAGTAAGTGAAATACCAACTTCAACTACAATTGGAGAATTGGTTCGCGCTCTAAACACGCTAGGAGCAGGCCCTAAAGATGTCGTTTCCATTATTCAAACACTTGAAAGTGCCAAAGCATTAAGAGCTCAAATAAAACTTATGTAAAGGATTAAAATGAGAATTAACTTAATTGATAATGCACCATTAAATAAAAGCAATGAGTATTTAAGACCCGATGAAAAAATAAATACTCAAAAAACAGATGATAAAAATAAAAATCCAAAACTACTTCAAAAAGTTAAAGATGCTGAAAATGTAGCAAAAGAGTTTGAAACAATTTATTTAGACATGATGTTAAAAAGCATGAGACAAACATCTAAACCAGAAGATGAAAGTAATGCTCATGACATTTTTCAAGGGATGCTGGACGGTGAATATACAAAATTAATGGCAGATTCACAGAGCTTTGGAATTCGCGATCTAATTTTAAATTGGATGAAAGAAAATGATCCTTCCTTAAATCCAAATTTAAAAACACTTGAAGACTCAAAGACAGATATCAACGGCAAAAAAGACTTATTAAATGCAAAAAAAATGATCGATTCCATGAAAAATGATTCATATATGTCTAAAATGGCAATCGAACAATATAAAATAGAGATGAACAAATAAATTATTATTTATATGTTATTTGTCCATTCATATCTACATAAGCAACAATATTACTTTGTTTATTTACCTTACCACCAAAACCTTCATATACCAAAGTGGTATCTAACGGTAAGTGAAATTTTGGATAAACAATATCCTTTATTTCCTTATGAGAATCGAATATTTGTCTTGATGATGAAACAATGGTTTTATAATAATCAAAGCCAGAATCTTTTTGAGAAATTCTTGTTGGAACAAAATAAATAATGGCTATAACACTAATAATTTGAATGAAGTATTTTAAATTTTTTGGAAAAATAAAATAATGATAAGCCAAAATAAGTGGAGATAAACTTAAAGGAAATACACTTGATAAAAGTAAATAGTCAGATCGAGTCGCTGGTGGAAGACTAGAATAGCAATGATAACTTATCAAAATAAATAAAAATGAAAATTTTGTTAACGATGTTCTAGCTTCTTTTTTAAATATAAATACAAATAATAAATATAAATAAACTAAAATAAAAGGATATAATTTAGATTGTTTAAACAGAATATTAAAGGAAGCTTCAAAAATAAAAAGAAAACCCTGACCGTAGGCTCCTTGAAATAAGAAAAATCTCTCAAAAGCCTTTGAAGTCCCTCGATTATAATCATTTATAACATTAAGATTTTGATACAAATGTATTAAATGAGGAATTTGTAAAATAAAAATTAAAATAATAATATACAAAACAAATTTTATTTTTAAATTTTTACCATTTGTTTTTAAAAAAACAAAGAGAAACGAAGCAAAGACAAAGAATAAAGCAGGTGAATGACACTGAACTGAAAACCAAGTAATTATAACATAAAGAATAAATATCATTCTATTTTGATTTGTGAATCCATTATCAAAAATTTTAAATAATATACCCATTCCAAAAGAAAAATTGACAAAAGCTGCAGCTAAATTTGGATTCCAAGAGGTAGATCCTATCGAAGATATTATTGGACTTGTAATATATAAAATGAAAATCCCAAAAATAAAAATGATTGAAGAATAAAAATTTTTGCTAAAAACATAAAACAAGAATGAATATGATAATGCGCTTATAAAACCCATTCCATAAACTGCAGTATGAGGTAAATAGTTAAAAAATGGACCTATATAATGATAAATAAAATGCAAAATCCAATAAAATATGGGTCCAAATGAGGTACCTCCCGTTGCAATTTGAGTTCCTGTTAGATTCAAACTTGAGTTACTCGCAATTCGCCAATCCCTCGTTTGATCATAAAACATTGCATAATGATTATTTATGCCATTAATGAAAGAAATATAAGCAAAAATAAATATAGAAAAAGACAAAAATAATATAATTATATTTTTTCTGTTGCCCTCATTTTTAAAACTACTGAACATAAAATCCCTTTTTATAAATTTGAAACAAACAAACCATTTTCTGTTGCTAAGTAGAAAGACAATGAAACGCTCTGTGAATTTGAAAAATTTATATAAATATCGTTTATTTTTTCAGCACCGAGCCCACTCTCTTCTCCTAGCACTTTGAAAGATTCGCCTCCATCCTCTGAAATTGCAATACCGTCATCTGTAGCAAGATAAAGCATGGATCCAAATTTTTGAATAGAGTTAATATGATTCATCTTTATATTAAAATCAGAAACTTGGTATTTTTTTAAATATTTATCATTATTATAAAAAACAAATAATCCATTATCTGTTCCCACATATAAATTTTCGTTGTCAAAATATAGAGATAGTATTTTTTGATCTTTTATTATATTTTTATAAACTTCAATATAATTTTGCTCATCTTCAGATTTAAATAATTTTCCATCATTTGTGACAAAATAAATTGTATTATGAAGTGAGTATATTTTTTTTGTACTTAATGAATTTAATTTTTTAATATTCCCATTGTTCAATAATTCAAATACGCCATCATTTGATGATAATAATATTCTATTTTTATAATTTGTCACATGATTATAAAAGCGATTATCTAAACTAATATCAAAAAAATTATCATTATCATGCGAAACAAATAATCCTTTATTGGTAGCTAGATATATAGAATCGCCAAAAGGAAAGATAAAATGACTTTTTATATTATTTTTACTTAAATTAATACGATTAAAATTTTTTCCATTATCAATCGATAAAATCAATTGGTTGTTATTTATAGAAAATATTTTATTTTTATTTACAATAACTTGAGATACATCTTTCAAATTTATTGAACGAGAACTATTTAATTTTAATTCTAAAAAATTTGTTATATAATCATAAATATTAACTAAATACAAACCATCACTTTTCATTATATAAAATATATTTCCTAAAAGTTTAATTGTTAGTACTTCCTCATTATTATATAAATCTAATTTCTGAAAATTCCCATTAAATATACTTTCAGAAAACCAAATACCATTTTGAGTGGCTAAATAAATTGAGTTATTTTTTACAAAAAATGAGTTTATATTTTTAGGAAGATTTGTTTTTATTTTAATAAAATTTATTTCTTTTAGCAAAGAATTTTGATCATTCACAAATAAAAATGATTTATATATGTTTTTATCAGTTAATAAATATAAAGCATTATTATCAAAATACATATCAATAATATTTTCTTTCAATCTATAATTAAATTCGGATTCATTACTTAAGTTTAAATGTCTTAATTCATATGGATTTTCAAGTTTTGATAATATAATATTTTTTTCTGTAATAAAAAATATTAATTCATTTGCCTCTATTACTGACTTGATGTTAAAATTTGAGAAAGTATTAATATGTTTAAAATTTAATGATTCAGATTTTAATAATTGTGAATTTTCTGCAAACCAGACCCCTCTGTTAGGTGAGTTTTTAACTATAGCATATATATTAGAATCATAAGCTTTCATTTGGTAAATTTCTTTTAAATTTGGTGTCATATTTATTTTATTAAAATCATTCTTTCCAAATAAATCAGAATAATATAAACTATTTTCTTCGCCATTGTTAAAAAGAAATAATCTATCTTCTTTAATAAAAAAATCACTTTTAAAGATTTGCTGAGAATCACTTATCAATTTATTCTCTATTTTACTGCTTCTATTAAATTCATAATAATCAACGCCATTAGTTTTAGTTCCATAGATACTACCACCATCAATTGTAATACCAACAAATTTATCATCTAAATTTTGATTTGAAAATATTTTTTTTGTTTCATTATTTTTACCATTATTAATTTGATAAATACCATTTTTAAACTTACAAGTTTTATTTTCACAAATTGTAACAACATATATTGAATCATCATAAACTTTTAAATCATATATATCATTAATATTAAAATTTAATTTTTCACCTCCATAAATAACATCTAATGGAATAAATTCATTTCTTAAATAATTTGATGAAAATTCACTTAATATTTTATTTGTATAAAATAAACCTTTATTCGTACCAATTAGTATTTTGTTTTTCACTAATGCGATATTTTTTATAAATATGTCTTCGTCAGTGTTGATTATGTTAATATTAAAAATTTCAAAATTTTCTTTATTTATTGAGTTAGCATAATAAATAGTTTTATCTTTAATTATAAAAATTTCATTATTAAATACAAAAACATCGCCAAATTTTTTAAAAATCTCTTTTGTATTTTTATCATGGATATTTAATTCTTTAATATTTTCATGATTTCCATTTTCAAAATAAAAAGCTCCATTTTGGTTTGTTACTAAATATAATAAATCACCATTACTAGATATTCCATGAAAATCAATATAATTTCTCATTTTATTTACTACTTTAAAATTATAATTATTTTCATTTAATTCTGCGTAGTATAGCCCTCCTCTTTCATCATTAATATTATTATTATTAAATGCTATAACATAAACTTTATTACCAGATTTAGCCATTCCTCTAATTTCAAGATTATGAGGAAGGCCACTTACTTTTACGAAATTATTATTTGTTTTTTTATTTGAGTAATATAAGCCTTTTTGGTTTTGATAAAAATTTGCTGCAAAAATAGTATTGTCAAAGTGGTATAATCTATATATATATATATCATCTAATATTTTAGAATTATAATTAAAAGTAGATTCAATTTCAACGTTTTTATTAGTGCCTTTAATTTTAGCTAATTCATTATTATATTTATAATTTGCACTTATTTTTAAATTTTTATTAGAAACATCTCTTGCAGTTAATAAAAAATCAGCAAAACAATTTTGAGATGGCGATAATAAATTAGTGCAAGTGTTATTAAAAACGAGATCATTTGAAAAACCTAAAATAGAAATAGGAGATGTACCCGTATTTGTAAAATTATATCTTTTTACTATAGAATCACCATAATTCATATTTATTTTATCCAAATTATTCTGAGCTTCTGCTTTTAGATCAACTTTTATTTTTTCTATTTTTTTATTGACTCCAATTACAGATTTTGATTTCATAAAAAATATCTCAATAATTGATTTATCTTCTGAAAGTCTTATATTAGAATAAATATAGTTATTCCTATTTTTCAGTTCTAAGTTATAATTAAAAAAATTATTTTTCAAAATTGTGTCTTCACTTCCATTTGGTATATAAATATATTCAACATTACTTAAATTTTTTAATGAAATTTTTGTAAAATGCAATTCACAGGCTTTGTCATCTTTTTTAAAAACCAAACGATTTTTTATTTTTTTATTATTATTTATATTAGAACTAATTCTCCAAATTTCTTTATTATTTCTTCCCAAACATTTAACATATTTTCCTTCTAAAATAAGTTCATTTAGAAATAAAGAACTATTACTATTTATACTTTTTAGTATATTAATGTTTGGGTATAAAAGTTCATCTGAATTGTTTAATTCAATATAACTTGAATTATCTTGCCTAGAACATGCTGTTAAAATTAAGAAATATATAAAGAACAAAATAAAATTTCTCATTTTATAAACTCCTTTTAAAAATGATAAAGTTGAAATAAATATATTTTTTTTTACTATTATAAATTATTACTAATTTCATTTTAAATGAAATTGTCTTTGAAACCCTCTTAAATTAAGAAATTTACTGACTTCATCAAATGCATTATCTGATTCAATTAATTTTTGCAAGAAATAAATATTCAATATGAAATTTTATTCAATAATAAAATGTTATAATTACAATCAAATATAATAATAATTTCATTAATAATAAAATCCATAACCAAGTTAAATTAAAATATTTTAAAAAAAATGGTAAGTTTATATTAATTTAAATTTGATATTTGATTTTTAAGCAAGTTATGATTTTATTTATCTTCAATAAAAATATTTTTTAATTCTATATCATTTTTTTTTATTTAATTTTATAATTCTCGTTGAATATTTTTATACTTTCTTTAAATTAAATGAGCAATTAAGCTGGAGAAGAAATTAAAATGGCTAGCTACAAGAACCCCAAAAAAATATTTATCCTTTTTTTAAAAATAAATTTTATTAAAACTCTAATTATATTATTTAATTTAATATCAAATTTTAATGCATTTGGACAAGAGAGTTTAAATTTTAAAACAACAAAAGAAAATAGTATGATCAAAATAGACATTGAAAACGCAATGAAAATGACTCAAAATCAATCAGACAATCTAAAAGCTTCTCAAGCAAATTTATCCTCAACTGAATACGAAGAAAAAGCAACAGCAAGAGGCTTATTACCAAATCTATCTGCTACAAGTAACATTACTTGGAATGAAGGAAATTCAGACTCCGAAAGTTTCACGTTTCCACAAAATGCACCAAGCTCTTCGTCAAATGCAACTCTTACTTTAACTCAGCCTATTTTAGGTGTTATTCCAATTTTTCATCAATTAAATCAAAAAGAAATTACCACAAAAATTAATAAATTACTTGTTTCACAAACAAAAATACAATCTGCTCTATTAGGCGCAACCTATTTTTTAAATGCTCAATTAGCTTCCCAACAATTATCTATTGCAAATGCAACAATAGAAACTGTAAAAAAATCTAAATCAGATGCTGAAGTGTTGTACCAAACAGGAAGCATATACAAAGATGACTATTTGAGAATTCTACTTCAATATTCTCAAACGACTCAGGAAGTAAATAATGCAAAATCGCAATTAGATATAGCCTTATTTTCACTTTCCCAAGCTATTGGCGTTTCAAATTTTAACCAAATTCAGCTTGTTTCAAATGAAAAATCATCTTGGGAAATTAAAAATCCTAAAATACCTTCATTAGAAGATGCAAAAAAAATTGCGCTGAAAAATAATCAAAGCATTCTCATAGCAAAAGAAAATATAAAATATGCTGAGGTAACTAAAACTTTAAATTTAGATAATTATTTACCATCAATTAATGCTTTTATTAGTTATACAAAAAATATTAATCCTTCCTCCTCAACAAATAGTTCCAATTCTTTATCAAGCTCTGATAACTATGTAAGCTATGGTTTACAAATGAGTTGGAATTTATGGGACTGGGGTATTAGAAATAACCAAGATAACTCATTAAATGAAAAAGTTGTAGCGCAAAAATATCTTGAAAAAAATCAAAAAGAACAAATTTTAAATCAAGTATTTCAAAATTATAGTACAATTCAAAATAATATAAGTTCTGTTTCATTAGCGAAAGATGCTGCTCAAACAGCTGAAGAGGCATATAAATTGGTTTCATATCGTTTTTTAAATGGCCAAGTTGCAGCACTTGATCTTGTCACTTCGCAACAATCTTTAACAACAGCAAAAGCTTCACTGGCACAAGCAAGGTTTAATTTGGATCTTGCCTGGTTAACTTTTCAAGCAACTCTTGGCCTTTACCCAAGCTTATCCAAATTAGATTGAAAGGAAATAACATGAAATATAAAATTATAATTATATCGCTATTTATAGGTTTAATTCTATTTCAAGCTTGTAAAAGAAAAGAAGTAGCAGAACTTCCTCCAGAAATAAACTTCAATAAAAAGCAAGAATTAAAAATCAATGAACAAAATGAACAAAATTTAAAACAGATAAATCCTGCCGAAAAGAAACATATTATTAATTTAAACAATGAAGTCATTTTAAATCAATTACCAGCAACAGTATATGGAACAAATACAAGTCAATTAAGTTTTAGAGTGAACGGATTTATTTATTCAATTTTAGCTAAAAATGGACAATATGTTAAAAAGGGTCAAGTAATTGCTAAATTAGATAATTCTATTTTTTCAGAACAACTTAAATTAGCACAATACAATCTTGAACAAGCAAAAAATTCTGAAAAATTCGCATTACTTTCATTGAAAAGAACCCAAACATTAAATCAAAAACAAGCAACAACACAAATTGCCCTTGAACAAGCAGAATCAAATTATTTAAATTCACAAATTGCTGTTAAATTAGCTGATACTCAACTTAAAATTGCTCAAATAAATTTTAATGATACTTCACTTATAGCTCCATTTTCAGGTTATATTTTTAATTTAACCTCATGGATAGGCAATTATGTTTCAGCTACTTCACCTATTGTAACTTTAGCTTCACTTGAAAATCTGCAAATACAATTATTAATTCCACAAACGATTGAAAATAATTTCAAAGTTGGACAAAAATTTCCATTTAAATCAACAAATCAAAAAAATAAAGGAATTTTTACTATCACAAACATTATTCCTTATATCGATCAAAACAACAAATCTTATTTGATAATAGGAGTCCCAAGTAATACAGAAAAGCAACTTATGTCAGGTGAATTAATTTTAATACAATTAAAATAAGGAAATAAAATTATGTTGCTTTCTAATGTTTCTATAAAACGCCCTATTTTTGCAGGTATGATGAACTTATTAATTATCATTATAGGGCTTTTGGCATATCAAAAAATAGGAGTAGACAATCAGCCAAAAGTAGATTTACCTATTGTCAATATCAAGGTTCAAGTTGCAGGCGCTACACCAAAATATATAGAACAAAATGTTTTGAATCCTATAGAATCTGCATTACGTTCTATAGAAGGAATTGATACAATAGATTCAACAGCTTCAAATGGATCCGTAAATATTAGAGTTACTTTTGTATTATCTGAAAATATAAATGTTGCTGTTAATAATATTAGAAATGCAATGACAAGTGTGACTGGAAAGAAAAATTGGCCATCCAATGCGCTCACTCCCGTAGTAAAGCCTGTCGACCAAAATGCATCCTCTATTCTACAAATTGCTTTATCTAGTAAAACAATTAATTTTGGAATTGGAAACTTATCAGAATATATCAATAGCATTTTTGTCCCAAATATATCACAGGTAAAAGGAGTAGGAGATATTGGAATTGCAGGTTTAAGACTTCCTGAATTTGATATTTCTTTTGATAATGATAAACTAGATTCACTTGGTCTAACGGCATATAACGTTATAAATCAAATTAAATCACAAATTGTTACTGTTCCAGGTGGGCAAGTTAAAAATGAAAAACTTGCTTATAATATTAACTCAACTACTTTACCGAATTCAATTAATGAAGTTGCAAATATTCCAATTTTAACAACAGCTGGTGTTATAATTCGGCTAGATGAATTAGCAGTCATAAAAGACACCATTCAAGAACAGACAACATACGGGGAAAGCGATGGAAAACCTGCGATTATTGTTTATGTGTCTAAATCTTCTGATGCAAATACAGTTGAAGTTGCAAATAACTCAAAAAAATTAATAAATAATTTATCGCTATCAGTAAAAGATAAAATTGATATTCGCATTGTAAATGATACTTCTCGATTTATATCTGGCTCAATGAATGCCGTTAATTTTGATATTATTCTTGGAGCTATTCTTACAATTTTAATCGTGTATTTATTTTTGCAAGACTGGAAATCTACATTTATCAGTTCAATTGCCATTCCAACTTCTGTTTTAGGAACAATTGGTCTAATTCATTTACTTGGATTTACTTTAAATTCAATGACAACATTAGCGCTCTCTTTATCAATTGGAATTATAGTTGATGATGCCATAGTTGTAATAGAAAATATACATAGGCATATCCTTTTAGGAAAATCGGCTCGTGTTGCAACATATGATGCCATGAAAGAAATAGGAATACCAGCAATTGCAATAACATTTGCTATTATTGCCGTATTTATGCCCGTTGCTTTTATGGAAGGAAAAATAGGTCGGTATTTTTATGAATTTGCTATTACGGTTTCAGCATCTGTATTAATTTCACTTTTTGTCGCCTTTACCTTAAGCCCTATGCTTGGTAGCAGGATATTAAATAAACATGACTCCGAAAAAAAGAAAAATTTTATATTAGAAAAATTTGAATCTATTTTTATATATTGGGAAAATTTATATTCAAAATTAATTATAGTCACTCTTAAAAATAGACTTGTTACAATAACAATGGGTTTTTTCGTACTTATACTAAGTTTAATCCTATTACATTTTGTACCAACAAACTTTACACCAAAAATGGATACAAGTTACTTTGCTATTTCAATGCAGCTTGCTCCAAATACATCAATACCAGAGACAACAATTCGCTCTCAAGAAATTGCAAATTGGCTTAGAAAATATCCAGGAATAAAAAACGTATTTTTTAGACTAACCGATCAAAATGACTCTGTATTTATTGTTAACTTAGTTGATCCAATTGAAAGAAATTTTACTCAGCAAAAATTAGAAAAAAGAATTCGTAGTGAATTAAAGAAATTTATTAAAAATCCAGATGAAATCATAACACTCGGAAGACCGGGAAAATCACAGCAACCTATACAAGTTATTTTAACTAATCCAAACTCACAAGATCTTGAAAAATACGCTCTTGAATTGCAAAAATATTTAAAAACAATAGATGGCGTTGAAGATATTATTTCAGACACTCCACCTCCCGCTGATGAAATTAAAGTGGTACCAAACTTCGTAATGGCAAATTCTTTAAACGTAACAAGCGATGCAATTGCAACTACATTATCTTATTTGTTCTATGGTGAAAATGTGGGGTCTTTTAATAGGAATAGCGACACATTCGACATAGTCGCAAAAGTAAATGATAAACAAGCTTTAACTCCAAACGATATTTTATCTGTGACTGTTCCAGGAAAAAATAATACACCAATTCCTTTAAACAGCATTGCAAAAATATCATTAGACAAACAAAATTCAGTCATTCAGCATCATAACGGGATACAAGAATATACAGTTCTTGCAGACTACACAGGAAATGATTTAGGTAAAGTATTAAAACAAATTGAATCTTACCTAAATCAAAATAGAATGCTTGGATTAAGCTATGATTTTTCAGGAGATTCAAAAGATTTAAAAGATACAAATACTGCTGTTATACAAACACTTTTATTATCTTTATTATTTGCTTATATGGTCTTATGTTCGCAGTTTGAAAGTTTCATAACCCCTTTTGTTATTTTATTAAGTGTTCCTTTAGCATTTTCAGGGGCTTTTATTGCTCTGCTTATTTTAAATCAACCTATGTCACTTTACGCAATGGTTGGCTTAATCTTATTAACTGGACTTGTGAAAAAAAATGCTATTTTACTATTGGATTTTACTGAACAACTCATCCAAGAAGGCAAAAATGTTAACTTAGCTTTGCAAATAGCAGGAAAAACAAGGTTAAGACCTATTCTAATGACAACTTTTGCTATGATTTTTGGAATGTTACCTATGGCATTTGGAAGCGACTTAGGTCATGAGCAGCGTTCCCCCATGGGAGTTGCTGTCATAGGTGGTCTTATTTCTTCAACAATTTTAACACTTTTAGTCATACCATGTGTTTTTAGTATTTTTAAAGAAGCAAAAATGATTTTAAGTTATAAACCTTCCAAAAAATAAGCTTATGATATATATAGAAAATTAATTATTTTTTCAGTTTTTTGAAAACCAACTCCGATAACTTAATTGTTATTCCTTATATTAAGGAAACAAAGGAGTCATAGTTGGCGAGCAAGAAATTGATTACAAAATCTATAGATCCGCAGTCTGCTATTCGCATGTTTATTATTGAATCAAATATGCTTGAACAAAATTCTTCTAAAATAAAAAGACATGCAAATATTATAGAACAGTATAAATCACTATCTAAAGATCAAAAATATTACATTGCCGAATTTACTACTGATACAATTTATACAAAATATTTAAATGCTGAAAAATTTAATGACATTTTATTTTCATATTGTATATTATCTAGTTCAGAAGAAAATTGGCATTTTTCTAAAGTTCTAATTGATATATTATTAAAAAAGACTAAAGATGAAATATTTACTAAAAAAATATGTGAAGTTTTATTTGAAATTATAGATCAAGAGTTTTCTATTGAAGAAAATGAAAGAAAAATAATTGCTAATTGTTTATCATTAGTTATTAACATTGGAATAAATAAATTTGAAGAGAATTCCAAAACAAACAAAAAAATTAATAAAAACAATGAAATTATTGAATACATCACATCAAATCTTTTAGCCAGGGGAAATATTAATAATATAGAAATAAGAATTGCTATTGTATATTATTTATCTAGAATTGAGATAAAATCAAAAATAAATTTACAAAAAATTCTTTCTCGTTTTGGGCAAAGTTTACTTGAGCATATTTTTGCGAAATATTTTTCTGAAAATGAATCCTCAAAAACAGCATTTATATTTTTAACAGAACATTTAAAAGATTTTCTATCTGGCTCAGCACATCTTGCAGAAATGGGAAATGCTGTTCTACAAAATCAAATGTTAAAAAATCCAATTGAATTTATAAATTTTTCTGATAAATATTCAGACCTAATTTTTGACAAATTAGATGACTTAAAATCACTTAATATTCATTTATCATTTCTTTTAAAAAAGTCATGTGAGATAAACAAATTAGAATTAATCAATGGGTTGCAAAAAATAATATTAAAAAACTTAAATAATTTAAAAAAACATTCTGAATCATTATTCGTAGAAAGCTTTGAAAATATTATTGAAATTATTTCAAAAGCACACTCAAAAAATATCAGAGAATCAATTAATATAATTACAAAATTTTATCAAGAAAACACAAAAAAGTTAAATTCAAACATAATACATAAAAATTTTAATCAAAACAAAAATTATAAAAACCAAAATCCAACCGAATCAAATATAAATGAGTCTCCGTTTGAACAAATATTTCTTTTGGCTAAATAATACATATTTTCCCATTTTCTCATTTTATACTCAATTATAATATCATGGTAATTATTATACTTGAGTAAGGGAAAAAAATGCCTAAAGAAAACATCAAAAGTAAAAGAAAATTTAAATATTTATTTGTTCCTTCCTCTTTTAAAATTGGAATATTAATTACATTATTATGCTTATTCTTCTTAATTAAACATTATAGTTTACCAAAAAATTCTATTGATATCGTTGGTCAATTAGAACGGGTTCTTTATGATATTCGCTTTAAATTAAGAGGTCCTAAAAAATTAAGTGGAGTTGTAGGAGCACTTACAGCAGATGATAAAAGTATAGAAAAATTTGGAAGATGGCCATTCCCAAGAGGAATTTATGAAAAGGCATTTCAAAATCTACAAAATGCAGGTGTAAAATGGATCGGGTTTGACGTATTTTTTTCAGAACCTTCACACAGGCTACTTGAAGAATCTTTGCCAGATTTAGAAAAAATTCTTATTTCTTCAAATTATAATCCAAAAGCATTTGAAAATGGCTTAGCAGAGTTATTAGAATCAAGTCCTGGTGATATTTCTCTAGGAAAAAGTATCGACAATTTTGGAAATATTGTGCAAGGATTCTTTTATTTAGAAAATGACGAACAAATAAAAGGTTCTTCTTATGACTGGTTTAACAGCTTTAATCGGCTTAAAAGTTCATCAATTGATTTTCTAGATTTTCCAAATGGCTTCTCATTAAACAATTATAAAGATATTATTTCATATGGTGCAATTACAAACACACCAATTATTGCGGGTAAATCCAAATATATGGGTTTTGCAAATAATCAATCCGATTCCGATGGAATGATTAGAAAATCAATATTAGTAAGAACAATTGATCCAATAAATAAATTTGGTGAAAAAATTGGGGCTCCCATTATTGTTCCTAGTCTTGCCTTATCTTTAGCTGCAAACTATTTAGCAAGCGGAGTTGTTATCCATTTTGACCCATCTGGCATTGATTCGATTGAACTTTATCCAACCGATAGCAAAAAGAAACAAATTAAAATCCCAGTTTATTTTGATGGACTAGGAAAACTTCTTATTAATCATTATGGTGAATTCTCAAAAATTCCTCAAATTTCGTTAGAAGATGCTTATAATAATAAACTTCCGAAAGATATACCTAAAATTTTAGTTTATGGAGGAACAGCGACAGGAACAAATGATAAAAGACCTTCTCCATTTGATGAAAACTTTGATGGAGTTGGTCATCATGTTGCGATAATTGAAAACATATTAACACAAAATTTTATGAGAAGACCTATTTCTGCCCCATTAATAGAAGTTTCATTGCTTTTATTCACTGGTATTCTTTTTTCTTATGCACTTAAATATTTAAATGCATTAAAATCTTCCTTTTTTATTATACTCATTCTTGCTACCTTCTTTTACATTGATGAAGAATATTTATTTGGACAAGGTAACTGGTACTATGCAGGTATGTTCTATTTACAAAGCGTATCTATTTATTTTGGAATAACCATATTTAAATATTTTACAGAAGAACGAGAAAAGAAAAAAGTGCGAAGCGCTTTTCAACATTATTTAAATCCCGCTGTTATTAATCAATTAATGGAACATCCTGAAAGATTAAAATTGGGTGGAGATAAGAAGTTTATGACTGTCTTTTTCTCCGACGTAAGAGGATTCACAACAATCAGTGAAGCTTTAAGTCCAGAAAAACTAACTTCCATTTTAAATGAATATTTTACACCAATGACTAAGATTATTTTAGATTCAAATGGACTATTGGATAAATATATTGGAGATGCCATTATGGCTGTTTGGGGAGCCCCAATTCCAATGGAAAATCATGCAGACAAAGCTGTTGCTTCTAGCTTAAAAATGCTTGATGAACTTGAAGTTCTTCAAAAAAAATGGAAATCAGAAAATCTACCATTTTTAGATATTGGTATTGGACTGAATACAGGAGATATGGTTGTTGGTAACATGGGTAGCGACCAACGCTTTGATTATACTGTTTTAGGCGATGCTGTTAACTTAGGAGCGCGTCTTGAAGGCATTAATAAAAACTATGGAACCCGAATTATTTGCTCAGAATTTACTAAAAATGCTTTAAAAGAGCCACATAAATTTATTTTTCGTGAACTCGATAATATTCAAGTTAAAGGAAAAAATGAACCTGTTCGTATTTTTGAAATCATGAGATTTAAAGAAATGGATAGACAAAAAGCGCTAGAATTGGTTAGGTTGTTTGAAGAAGGCTTGGCTCTTTACCGTGCCCAAAATTGGAAAGAAGCCATTCATAAATTCAAAGAAGCTATTCGCATGAACGATGGCAAAGATCCTCCTAGTGAAGAGTTTATTGAAAGATGTAATTACCTAAAAGAAAAAGGTCTTGAAAAAGATTGGAATGGCGTTTGGGTATTTAAAACAAAGTAAGGATAAAAATGACTACACTTAAAGAGACACTAACAAATGACTTAAAAAGTGCACTTAAAAATCAGGATAAAGAACTTACTGGAGTTCTTCGTATGTTAATTAGCGCTATACAATATGGCCAAACAGCTGCTAAGCCCATCTCAGAATTTGATGCTGTCCTTTCCTATAGAAAACAACTTATCGATGCTCTTGAAATGTTTCCAAAAGGAAGTGAGAAACATTTACAAACGGAAAGCGAATTAAAAATAGTCGAACGTTATATGCCTAAAGCGCCATCAGATGATGAATTAAATAAAATCATACAAGATAAAATCTCTCAAACACCTTCTCAAGAAAAGGTAAATATTGGTTTAATAATGAAAGAAATAAAACAATTATACCCTACTTGTGATGGAAAAGCTGTTATGGCTCTCATTCAAAAAGAAGTTGCTCAGCATAAATAAACATTTTTAAATTGGAATAAAAATGGCTATTACAAAAACATCAGAGAATAAAACCTTATTTCTTTGTTCTATTGGTGGTGCTTTTGAATATTATGATTTTTCCTTATTTGCTTTAATGACTCCTGTAATTAGTAAACATTTTTTTGATGATTCCATTCCAAGTGTTGCTTTATTAAAAACATTTGGAATTTTTGCTGCTGGGTATTTTGCAAGATTTTTAGGTGGTTTTTATTTTAGTCATTTAGGAGATACTTCTGGCCGTAAAAAACCATTTATGATCACTCTTTTTTTAATGGCAATTCCAACTTTAGGAATTGCCTTGTTACCTACTTATGAACAAATTGGATTTCTTGCTCCCCTTATTTTATTGCTATTAAGAATTGCACAAGGTTTTGCCTTAGGAGGCGAAGCTCCTTGCGCAATGGCTTATATTCATGAATATGCAAATGAAAAAAGAAAAAGTCTCGCAATGGGCTTTCTTTTTGGAGGCATTATTTTTGGATCTTTTTTTGCTTCCTTATTATATTCATCTTTAAATTCTTTAATGTCTCCTGAAACATTTTATTCATGGGGATGGCGTATTCCTTTTGCTGTCGGCGGAATTTTAGGAATAATTGGAATTTACTTAAGAAAAAGTCTAAACGAAAGTAAAGATTTTTTGCAATGCAAAAAATCAAATGGCGTTTTAAAAGTTCCTTTTTTTACTTTATTTCAGAAACACTTTAAAGATGTTGTTTTAGGAATCATTATATTATTGCCATCTTCAACTGCATTCTTATATTTTTTGTTAATATCTTCAAAAACCTTAGAAACCGCATTTCTATTTGAAAAAATATTTATTGAGAAAATTGTAACGTTAGGATTTTTTCTCAATGCCCTTTTTTGCATTATATTTGGATACCTTTCTGATAAAATTAAATCAAAAAATGTTTATATAATTGGTATTATTTCTCTTTTTATTTTAACTTTAATATCAAATTCAGTATTTCAATCTGGCAGTAAAGAAACCATAACAATATTTATTATACTCATGTCTATTACTTTAGGCGCTTGTGTGGGTTCTGTTTTTAATATTTTAGCAACTATGTTTTCCACTAAAATGAGAACATCTGCACTTGCTCTTTGCTTAAATACAACAAATGGATTATTTATTGGAATAACCCCATATGTTTTCACTCAAATAGCAACAATACATTATTTTAATCATTTTCCCATGTTGTATATTAGTTTTTTATGCCTAATATCTTTATTTTTAATTAGAAAATTAAAGACAAAATAATATTCATCTGTTTAGATAGAATTTTTTAGGGTTTTTGGAATTGCCCATATCATCCATTATTTTATTAAATATACTTTCATCATCATTTAGAATATCATAACTTGTTGGCTTATTAATATAATCAGAAATTACACCAATTCCTTCAATATACTGCTCGTCCTTACTATTATTTTCTCTCTTCACTTTATTCCAAGCAAAGCGAATTTCACTGCCTTTAGGTAAAGGTTTTCCATCAGGAATAAGAGGAGACTTTGTCCCAATATCATCAATAACGACAGGAATTAAAAAGTCTTTCCATTCAATCAAATTTGCACCACCACCGCCTGTATGTCTTGTCTCACCAAAAATTCGAGCTATTTTATAATCCTTAAATAAAGCTGTAAAATCGTCACATGAGGAATAGCAATTACTATTTGTTAATACTGCTATTGGCTTTTCAGTATAAATTGGTTTTAAAATTTCTGTCTCTTTTTTTGAATAATTTGGAGGAAGTGAGTCATTCTCATCTCCATCAAACCGATCAGCTGGTTTTAGTAAAAGTTCTCTTTTCTTTACTAATTCTTTTGTTAATTCATTATTAATAAAATATATCATTTCAGCATATGTATCTAAAATAGGTTTTGGCAATTCATCACTTGTCTCTTCTCTAGCAAAGAATCTTGACATTTCTAAATTATAAAAAGTGTCACTATTTGTTTGAGAAACTAAAGGAAATACTTTCATATTTTTTACAAATTTATGTGTAAACATATTTGCTATTAATAAAGGATAACTTCCATATCCTCCCCCATTATTTCTAACATCAAATATAATACCTGAAAGAATTTCGTTATTTTCTAAAACAAATTTACGAATCATATTTACTTCTTCATGAATTTTTTGTCTTACAGCTAAATAATTGTTTTCGTCATATTCACCACTTGGTATAAACATTTCTAAACGAATAATTCCATATTTTTCATTATCATGTTCAACTATTTTCATTGAAATATTTTCATTTGATTTATTCTTTGATAGTTTATAAAAACTGCTAAATTTTTCTTGTTTATTTGATTTTTTTAATTTAAAAAAATAGGATTTATTTTTGAAATTAATTTTTTTATTTTTACTAGAATCACAAATATCTAAATCTGATTTTTTTATAACCCAAGGAAAAGAATATTTTTTTATTGAGTTGTCAGATTTTCGAACATTTATCGTAAATCTTCCTTCAGGTGTTTTCATATATGCACCATTTCTTGAAAAAAAACTTTCAATAGCTCGTGTTTTAAATGCATCTATATTAGAGCCACGGGTATATTTTCCTAATTCATTTATTGCATTTTTTACTAAAATTTCATTAGGGGTAAACGCCTCAATCCCAAAATTTGATATTGATAAAATTTCATCATTTAATTGAAGATCATTATAATTTAAATTATCATCTTCATCTTCAAAATCAGGTTTATCAGTTAGCTTTTCTGAAATAATTAATTTTTCATTTTTTCCATTTGAATCATATGATAAATCTACATTTAATGGAAATCCACCTATTATACATCTAGCAGGTAGTGGATATTCAAAATCTGTATGAAGATCTCGAATATTGATAAATATGGACATTGTTTTTTTTAGTAATTCATCTGAACTCATTTCTATATTTAATTTATTTGCTTCTTTTAAAGCATCATAATTATAATCCGTAATTTTTTGTAATCTGTTCACATAGAAATCATTAAAAACTGTTTTAACAGAAGAAATAAGATTTTCTTTTTCTTCTTGAGATAATTCTGGTAATTCCCATTTTAAGTTATTATTTTTGTTACTTGTCGAAATTTCTTTACTTTCTGAGATCGAATTTATATTGCTATTTTTATTTGCTTTACCACAAGACACTAACAAAATAAAGGAACATAGAATTGGTTTTTTGTAAAATAATTTTGTAATATATTTATTTAAAATCATGATTTCTCCATAAGATACTTATTGTTAAATTATATGTATTGAAAAAATTAATCTTATTTTATATTAAAGTCAAATTTATAAAAAATATATTTTGATAGGTAATAAATAGATAGTATTCTCTATTTTTTGAGAAAATAATAAAACATCAATTTTTAATCATGAAAGGAATAATATTATTAATTTAATCACAAAATATACTATTGCTTATATTTTCTATCTTTTTCTTTCTTTCTAATTTATATTTATTATACATATAAATTATCTTTTTATTTAAATTAACTTTGATTATAAATACAAATAAAAATTGTTAATTTTTGAAAAAATTTCATATTTAAAAAAGTTACTTTACTATTTAAGAATTTATCTTTATCTCAAAAAGAAGGTGACATTTTTATCTATGCATTGGTCCACATCAACTAGATAAATATAAATCTTCAAAAAATGTATACCTAACTATTTTTTAATTTGAAGAAAATTATTGTTTTTATAATAAAAATGAATTGCATTGATTTTTTTAATATAATTGTATAAATGAGTTGAAAAATTAATTAAACGACAATACTCAGCTCAAGATTAATTAACTTTCCAAGCAGGAGTAGGGCAATAATTTCAATAAATGAAGCTATAGAATAAAGATAAACAAAAGAACTAGTGTTATTTTGGAAATAAGCTCCAATTCCTTTATTTTTGTATGAATAATAAAAAAAATTGTCTAAAATATGTATAGTTTTTGTCTATATTTGAGAATCACAATTGCTCGAAACTTAAGCTATAACTCCACCATTGTTTACCCAAGAGTGAGCTCAACTGCTACATAAGTAATTTAAACAATATTTGGATTATTAATAGAATCTAGCTGAGTAAAGAATCATGAGCGTCTAGCTATTCGTTAGCTTAAGTTATTAAAGTAACTTATCACTTAAGGACATAAATGGTATAGATTTTTCTAAATTACATATTAATATTATTAACAAGATTTACTTTTTGCTATAAAAAAATATTGTGCATGAAGTTATTATAAAGTCCAATACTTATCTGTATATTTAAATATTTTTTCTAGTTCTAAAATAGTAAGAGGTCTTCCATCTTTATTTTTAAGACAAAAACTTCTTTCATTAAAAAATTTTGAATTATTGGTATTTTTATTTTCACTATCATGAGTTTTTTCATTAAATTTATTTCCATAATTATTTCTAAATGGATAATCACTTTTTTGAAAAGCTCTTAAAGCCGAATAACCATAATTAGCAGATTTTAATTCATTTGGCATAGAAAAATTATCGTCTGTTTTACCAAAACTATACAGGTCATCAATAAATTTAATCAATTCTTTATTGCTAGTATTCCCAGAAAAAAAATCTTGGTCAATACTAATTGGAGAATTTTCGTGCAATAGGTTTCTTATTAAATAATTATTATTGTCAATGCCTAATTCTTTATCTAATTTTTTTTCATTATCAATATTAGATACTGGTTCATAATAGTATCTTGTAAGTGAATTCATTGTCGTGGGTTTAACTAAACTATTAAAATCTTTACTTTCTAATTTGATACCATAAATTACTTTATTTCCCGTAGTTTTGATTTTATTATAGACATTTTTCAAAAGTTCTTTAGCAAAAACAAATAAATTAGTTGGTATGTGGTAATTTCCTATCCATGATCCGCTATCAGAAAAATTTAATTCTGGATTTTCAAAGGGAGCATAAATTTGGTCAAATTCATTCGGCATAGTTTTCAACATGGAAGCTTTTAAAAGTCTATTGGCAAAATGGACACAGTTATGATCCATACCATACTTTGCTGAAATTGTTTTTTGCCTTCCTAATCTAATGTTCCCATTTTCAATAGGAGAAGAGGTTTCATTCCATAAATTTGATTTATTTTCTCCTCTTAATTTAGTTTCTTCTTCTATAAATCTTTTATATTTATAGTAGCGCCAATATTCAAATACCGCTGTTTCACTTAGCCCTATTTTATTTCCATCTTCCAAAGTTGGATAACAATATCTATATTTTATTTTATTGTAAAGACCACCTCCTTCTACTATGTATTTATGTTTAGGATAACTATCTCTAGGTTGAGCATGCATATGTAAAAAGCATGATTTTTTTCCTAAACCAGTTAAAGCAATACCGTAATGACCGCCAGCACCCATTTCATTATATCCAATTAAAACAAGCATAAAGTGACTCCTTTACAATACTTAACAAATTTATAATATAAAAAAATTAAGTGCCCCGAATTAAAAAAGAAGTTTGCCAAATAAAAATACAATATTTTTAAGATATTATTTTGTTAATTATATTTATAAATAGCTTAATAAGTTTAAATTTTATTTCATTTTTATACTTTTGTTTCAACTTTTTTACAAGATCTAAGATTTTAAATATATATCATCAGATACTTGCCAATAAAAACAGGAATAAATGTCGAAAATTCTGACAACTTCAAACATTAAATAAGAGAAATTTTTTTAATTATAAGAAGATATACCTTAATTTAAAGAGTATGATTTTAAAATATACAGTCTATTTTTCTTAATATTTTAATGAATTTCCTAAATTTTATTGTTTGGACGTTTTTTTACAAAAATATTTTTGGCCTTAGTTTAAAAATTTTATTCATACTAATTAATTATTATTTTGAATGAGTTTAATTAATAAAAAGAAAAATAAAGAAATACTTATTAATGAAGTTAACAAGTATTTAAAAAAATAATATTAGTACAAAAGAATTCCGCAAATATCTTGGTTTTCCCAAAATAGATTTTAATAAATTTATGGAAATTTCTGAAGATATATCACTTATACTAATGGCAGAAATAGCAGAATTTATCAAATGTGATCTTGAACTTACATTTACAAAAAAGAGTTAGATAATCATTTATTATTTTAAAATTATTGAGTAAAGTAATTATTAATTTATATCCCCGAAGCGTTGAAGCTCAAAAAGAGACAATTTTATTTTATTACTATAACTTGCAGAATCCGAAACGGAACCGAGCTTGCAAATTGCTATACGAATTGTAAGAGGCATGCAATTATTTGGAGCTTATAAAAATGAAGAAGCAAAAGAATTTATAGGAGAACTTGGATGGAAAGTTGTACAATACAACGGAGGATGGCAAGAAATATGCTACAATACAAATATTAAATATATTAGTTTATTTAAAAAGAAAAATTAAAATTAATTATATAAAAAAGCCTCAGACCGACAGCTAGAATCTTTAATTAACTTTATCATTGTCTAAAAATGTTGATGTTTTTGATAAATCAATCTAGGTTAAGGATTTCCACAAATCATGCGTACACCATTCAATCCTGAATCATCACCATCACCTTGAGGTCTTTCAACTCTTGTCATTAGTCCTACTACAACTTGGCCTGATGGACAAAATTGAAAATTACTCCAATTTCCCCAATGTGTTTTTGCTTCTGCACGAGCCACATTACCATTTCTACACATTAGGGCTACATCATTTGCAGCAGTGTCATCCCCATCCCCCTGAGGTGCTTCTATCTGAATTGCAAACCCAGTTACTGGACCGCTGCAATATGCAGGATATCCCCATGATCCCCATTTTGAAACAGTGCTTGTTACATTCGAACCGCCACTGCAGTGGAGAGCAATACCATTCAAGGCACTGTCATCCCCATTTCCCTGAGCCCCTTCAGATTTAAGCATATAACTATCGACATATTGTCCTTGTGGGCATCTTTCAGAAGAACCCCAATCACCCCAATATCCGTCAGTTGGTGAATAATTTCCTGGGAAATCAGGAAGCCAGCTATCTGCAAAAGCAAAACAAGAAAATGAGCTCATAAGAAGTATTGGTAATATTTTTGTATACATATTTTTTGCCTTTCTAATAAATTATGAATTGATTCACTGATAATACATTGATATTTTTATTAAAAATTAATACGTCAATATATTGACATATTAATAGCGGCTTGCAGGAGGGACTTTTGCGGAAATTCAATTTTAAGAAGTGAAAATTGAAATTATACTTAAATATTTGATTTTATTATATTATAATTTTTTGACTTTATAAGAGGCTATATCAGGTATATTTAAAAAATTTTAAGCAATAAATTTTTATTAGAGATAGATATGATGTTTATCTATTTGTGATAAAAATATTTTTTCTTTTGTTTTTTTAAGGTCCCATCAGAATTCAAATTTTGAATTTTTTCGTCTATTTTTTATACACTTTTTTATAGAAATGTAAATAATTTAAGCGCTTTTCAGCCTTTATAAGATTTAATTCAAAGTTTACTTAATATTAATAATTGGAATGCTTTTTGCTTCAAAAAAGTGTGTTATATTCGTTAAACCTTTTTCATTCTATCAATATGGCAACAAAAAATATTTTAACAAAATTAATTTTAATAATGTCGGTTTGTTGTTTTTTTGAAAAGCCAGTATTTTCAAAAAACTTTGTCTCTAATTATAGCGAAAATTATAATTTAGGAATTACTGCAACAAATAATTCAACAACTAAAAATAATTATTTAAGAATGCCAGCAGAAATAGAACCCACTAAGTTTGGCAATGAAGCTATCCCTGATTTTTTCCTCTGGGGAAAGCCTGGTAAAGACGCTGTTTACTTAGGAATGTGGTCATTTCATTTGAGTTTATTAGCGAAACAAGGAGACGATTTAAATTGGCAACATGATCTTATAGCTTTAGCGTACTCAGGTTTTATTGCTGGTACATTTATTAATTCATTTAATGATCGTTGTTACGTCTTTGGTTTGCATAGAAGTATTTATAGATATGGTAACAAAAATGGGTTTTCTACTGATTTAGGGTACAACTTAGGTGTTGTTAAAGGTTATGACAGTCGTATGGTTTCTGTTGCAGATGATTTAAAATATCTTCCTTTTTTGCAAGTAACATATGATATATCCTGGAAAATGCTTGGCATTCAAATGAGCTATGTAGGAACAGTTTTAACTGCTGGATTTTATATTGAATATGAAATTTAATAAACACTCTTAATCCTATTCAATTAGCTATGTTTTTAAATAGGCAATATTATTTTTAATGATTTAAGAGATAGCTCTGCGCTTTTCCTAGGGCCTTTTTATTTTGTTATGTAATTTTTTTAATATTTTTAGCAGTCAAATGACAGCAATCGAATTTGTATTACTAACTCACTTTATCTTTTGGTACAAAAGTGATTTTGACATCATAACCAATCGCTCCAAGAATTTCTTAAAACTTAGAAAGACCAGCTCCACTAGAACCATTTTCATATGCAGTTAAAGAGCATCTAGAAGTTTTTCCCATTTTTTCAATTATATTTTCTTGCGATAAATTACTAAAAGTTCTTAGTCTGTGAATAGCAAAACCAGATACTTCTTTGATTTTATCTGTCAAAATATCAAAAGTAACAGTGCTCGTGGAAATAACTTTTAAATCATTTTTTGTTATTTTTCCTTTTGTATAGTCTTCAAGTAACACCCCAAAGGCTTCTTTAATCATCTCAAATGTCTCTACAAGAGTTGAGCCTTGGCTATGTATTTCAAGTTCAGGAATCCTTATATAATAGGGGACTTTTTCACTTAAATCATATTCTAAAATTCCACTTATTCTCATAATTTATCCCTTAGCCTTTTGAGCGCCTTTTAGAATTCCTCAAGAAAGCCGTTCATTGAATTCAATGAGCCTTGGAATAGCAACAGTGTCTTTTCCATTGGCGTGTTCACACTTCGTGGCTTCCACCCTCACGTAAAAACCACCAACCTATTTCTTTGAGGGCTTTTTCTAAATCTTTTTTTTTCATATCGGCGCCTCCCAAGCATAAAATGACATAAATATGTACACAAGCCAAAATTTGTATACATATTTGTGTCACTCTTAAATTGTCGATATAATATCAAAAATCCTCATAATAAGAGTATTAGTAGCACTTAAATAAATGCCAAAATCAACACACTATAATCAAAGTTATGATAAATATATGATTATATGCATATTTTTATAAGTTTTTTTCTCTCTTATATTAACAATTTTCAGGACTTTTGGGCTAAGAATAAAATCAAATTATTGCTCTAATGGAATTTGAATTTAATAGAGATCATCATCATATAGGCCTGCGGTAAGCTATAGTGTCAAATAAGACATTATATTAAATTCGAATACAAAAATACTGTAAAAACATATGTTTATAATATAGCTAAAAAAGTAATACCAAGTTGATAATCTCATCATCTTCTAAAATACTTCCTTATTTTTCTCTTTTTTTATTCAGAGTTTTTCTGATATTAAAAGTCTATTAAATTCTTGGTATAAAACTTGATTTTACTCTACGATACTTTTTTAACTAAATAATAATTAAAAAAGAGATTAAATAAAATATAAATAATTTTCAATTCATGAATAAATTAATATAATTAAAGTCTTATATAAAAAAGAGAAGTATAAATTAATTATTCACAAATCCAAAATGAAAGTTTTTATTTATTTTCTAACTTAAATGAACTAATATATTTTTTGAAAAAAGGAGCATCATATTTTTTTGATGCATTAATCTTTTATAACTTTTTATTTGTTTTGATAAATATAAGGAATTTAAATGAAAAAAGATACTGAATTCGAAAAACTCTTTGTGTATACAGATATTAAAAATTCAATTACTGGAAAAAATGATAGCTATTTTAAATATGTAAAAACAGGAATAAAAGATTCAAAAATGTTATTATCTTTTTTAAAAAAAGACTTTTTACAAAAGTTTAACCCAACAAATTCAAGAACAAACTGTGTAGAAATCTCCACTCGTTTGCTTTGGTTTTTTATTACTGGAAAATTGATTCATGCTTCTAATAATTTAAGTAATACTGATTTAAAAAACTTCACATTTAAAGATTTTCAAAAAATGTTTTTTGAAAGTTTTCATATGAATTATGGCATAGCACAAACTAGAGAGAAAATTGCAAACATTTTCAGTATTAAAAATATAATGTTAAATTCAAATATTTTAGATTATACAGATAATACTTATAAAATAAATATTCCATATGGAGCTTTATTTCATATGACAACTAGCCCATCCCTTATTTTTAAAAATGGGAACTTTGTGATTCAAAAGCCCTCGTGTTTCTCTAATCCTATGCACTCTTTCTGTGGAATATTTCTTGAAGATGGTTTTTTTGTAATAGACGGACAAACTGCTTCTGTGTATAATATTAGAAATCAAGAATTCCTTTATTATTCATCACTTTCATCAATGATGAATGTAAAATATAGATATAACTATAACCAAATGTATACAGTTTATGGAGTATATGACAAAGATGTTGAACCAATTAATAATACCTGTAGAATTAGAAATAATTATTATCATAAATTAGGTATATTATAAAAACTTCTATTTTAGAGCAACTAAATCCTTTCAGTTATAGATTAAAGTACAATCTCCAAAGCGGATCTCAGGTTCTATCTGAGAGGAACTTTAAAATAAAATCACTAAGAGAATTGGAAATTTTATGGTTCTCTTTTGTTTTTTTTCATTTTTTATATTCTCTGGAAAACTCATTTTTTAGCTTATTTTCAATCAAAATTCATTAAAAATCATGTGTCAACTTAAATGGGGTCCAAAGCAAAGTATACTAATCATTATTCACTATAAATGATAAAGTAAGCTTTATTTTTATGATTAAAATAAAATCAATCAACTCAAAACTCTTAAATTATAAATTATAGATATTTAATTCATTAAAAATAATTTTTTAGGGACTTGATATTAAATAAATTGAAATTACTAATTATAAAATTCTTTCTTTATTCTATTGAAAGGAAAAAATTGAACAATAGTAAAAATAGATAATATAAAAATTTTATAGGATATAAAATTCCTACATCTCAATTCATTCGAGGCTATAAAATGATAAAAAAATTAATGATTATAAGTTCATTTTTCTTAATTTCCTGAAAACAGGATTCAAGTAAGTTAAATGATACCAATTCGAATAATGAAGTTAAAAAAAATGTAAAAGTTGATCCTAATTTATTTGGATACTGGAAATTAACTATAGAAGATATGTGGACAAAAACTAGTTCTGAGCCAATAATTATGCCTAATATTATAGATCCTAATGAAAGGTATTTTTATTTTATCGACAATAATTTTATAAGAAATTGTTATGTTAAATATGATAAAAATATATTAAAAAATTTATCCTACGAAATAAATTGGATTGATACTAATAATTTTAATTATTTTGATAATGATACTTTATTTCATAATAAAATTATTAAAAACATCACTTTAAATAAAAAGAAATATTTAAAAATTGAAAATAAATATGGATTTAATGGAAAAAATAGAGACTTTGAAATCAACGAAAAAACGGATTCTGATCAAAACGAATTTAAAAATTACTTCCATACCCTTATGCATTTAGAGAGTATTGACGAGGTTTTAGATAAGGAATTCCTAGAAATCGCAAAGTAAAAATGCAATATATAACATTTAATAGAGTTTAAATTAAAGCAACCAACTCTCTACAAATTCTAAAAAAACCAAATAAAATTCACATTTCTTTTTTTAGTCGACATTACACCGAATGTTTGGTATAATTTTAACAAAGGGGACTTTTATGAATAAAAACGAATTAATACAAATACTTATGACAGAGTTTCGAAAAACGGGGTATGAAGGCTTGAGTCTTTCCCAAATCTCAAAAGCGACAGGTTTAGGAAAGGCTAGTTTATACCATCACTTTCCAAATGGTAAAAAAGAAATGGCACTGGAAGTGTTAAAATTTACAAATAACTGGATACAAACAGAACTCTATCCAATTGTGAATAAAGACCTTTCTCCAAATGAAAAATTAAATAATTTAATTCAAACTTTAAATGAATTCTATTTTAAGGGAGAAAACTCTTGTTTACTTGATGTGATGTCAATTGAAAACTCATCCGAAAATGAATTAAATATTCATTCAAAAGAAATTCTTTTAAATTTTACAAATGTATTAAATAAACTTGCAAAAGATTTTGGAAAATCAAACGAGGAAGCTTCTATGATTTCTCAAATTGCATTAAGTATTTTTCAAGGGGCATTAATTCAAACAAGAATTCTTAAAGATAAAAATATTTTTCAATCACAGGTGAGCTACGTTAAAAATTTATTTAAAATATAAATTCCTATTAAAATGTATAACTAACAGTTACACCCATAGCCATTTTATTTAGATAGTCTAATTGAAATAGATCTTTAGAGTTTGTTTCCTTTATTTCATAGCCAGAGTTTTGTGGTAAAAAAGAAAGCATTGGGCGTGCTCGAAAACCTTCTTCTTTTTTCTGAGCGTTTCTTCTTCCAGAACAATCAGATAAAGACAATTCAACGATACCAACAACGGCACCAACGCCAGCACCAATTAAAGTTGCAGTAGCCAAATTTGGAGCAATTTTATCAGAAGATTGATTGGCAATTAAAACAAGAGCACCCACTCCCAATCCGATACCTGCACCAAATAAAGTATCACGAAACATGACAGGACCAACTTCACACTGAGCATGAACAGATTGAAATGTGGGAAGCATTAAGAAACAACTAGAAAGAATTAATTTCATTTTTTTTGTAAACAATTTTCTCATGAAACCACCAATTTAAAATATTTAAAAGAAGTTCAAAAGCTTCCCTTTAAAAATGCAGAATACATAAATTAACAATTCTTTGCAATAAGCTTCATGAATCAAGTTTTTTTTGTAAAACTTTAATAAACGCTTCATCATAGTCTGCTGCGATAACGTTTTGATCAATTCCACCGTTTGATATGTATTGAACAGCTAATTGCAAAAAGTTTTTTTCTTTTCCATTTGAAAGTAACTTAACAGCCTGAGGAAATAACATCCAATTCAATGAAATGCTCTCATTATTAAATAAAATATCACTTGGTAATAAGTCTTTTAATTGTGTTTGCCATTCAATTAAATATCGTAAAGAAAAATTTTTATTAACCAAGGAATCAAATTCTTCGTGCCGCTTTAAATTATATTTTTGAACACAATCTATTATTGAATTATTATGAATAGATAAGCTAGGTAATTCATTATTTTTTAATGCAAAATATATACTTGAATTCCCATTACTTATAAGAATTTTAGCAAAAAAAAGTACTTTAACTTCCATATAACCTCAATTGATTATGCCATTTCTAATAATATTTATTTAGAATAAACATTATTTTTCAAAACTGCTTCTTTAAAACTCAATTTAGATAACCAATCGTTATCCATCATTTTTGTCATGTAGTTACGAATACCATCTGGTAAAATAACAACAATTTTTGATCCGCTTGGAACATGGTCAATAATTTCATTTACTCCATAAAGAGCTGTTCCAGAACTTCCGCCACATAAAAATCCTTCTTCACGAATTGCTCTTCTTGCCCATTTAAAACTAGGCTCATCTGTCGTTTTAATCCATTGATCAATTAAAGAAACATCCAATGCCTTTGGAAAAAAGTCGTACCCTATACCCTCAACTTGGTAAGTACCAACATCTGTACCGCCCCCTAAAATACTGCCAACAGGATCACACCCGATAATTTTACAAGATGGTTTTAATTCTTTAAATTTTCTTGCTATTCCTGTAATAGTACCGCCCGTTCCTGCTCCTGCGACTAAATAATCTGGAACCATTCCTAAATCATCTATAATTTCTTGAGCTGTAAAACGGTAATGAGCATCACAATTGGATGGATTTGCATATTGATCAAGCACATGAGCATTTGGCAATTCTTTTGCCAGTTTATTTGCAATAGAAATATGGCTTTCAGGAGCATCAAATGCTGCTTCTGTAGGTGTTCTAATAATTTCAGCACCAAGAGCAGCAAGAACAACTTGTTTTTCTTTGCTCATTTTTTCAGGCAGAGTAATGATAACTCTATAACCTAAAACAGCTCCCGCTAAAGCAATACCTATTCCTGTGTTTCCACTTGTTGGTTCAATTAAAATATCACCTGGCTTAATTCGTCCGGACTTTTGAGCATCTAATACCATTTGATAGCCAATGCGATCTTTTACAGAACCACCTGGATTTAAAAATTCACATTTTGCATAAACTTCCACATTTTGCTTTTGAAATAAGCGATTAATTTTTACTAATGGAGTTTTACCTATTGCCTCTAAAATATTTTTTGTTTGCATTTTGATACCTTCCCATGCGACAAACCTTCGTCGCTTCTTTATTAAGGATCCCTTCTAACCACAAAGGATAGCTATGTCCAAGCAAAATACTAAACAACAAATACTTAAGCTTAAGGTAGCAAAAGGTCTCCGCTTTAGAATTGCAGAGGACGGAAATTCATACGCTTCAATTTCAAGTTCTTCTGGAGAGTTTTACATGGCTCCTGAAGTCTTGTCTATTATAAGTCTGCTATCAAATAAAAATCTTAATTTAACTTTAAAAGACATTCCTAAGCATTTAAATAATCATTTTAAAAATGTATCTACAAATTTGCCTTTGGAAGAAGAGTGCGAAGCATTAATAGACGATCTTGTTGGAGCTGGTATCCTAATAAAAGAGAATGATTCACAAACAAAGCACATGCAATCCGATGGCTTTGGGGATCCTTGGGCTCAATGGACCATGCTTGCCGATAAATATCGATCAGAAGCATATTTTAACTCACTGAAAAAGCATATAAACCCATCCTCTATTGTGTTAGATGTGGGATCGGGTACTGGATTTCTATCAGGAATATCACTTCATTTAGGAGCAAAAAAAGTAATTGCTATTGAAGAAACAAGTGCAGCAAATAATATTAAACCTATATTCCAAAAATTAGATCTGCAGGCATCAAATAAAAACTTTGTTCTACATAATATAAACAGCTTTGATGTAAAATTAAATGACGATATTTCTATTATTGTAAGTGAATTATTTGGCAATGATCCTTTTCAAGAAGGAGTTATTCCTACCCTAAGGGAAATCGGATCTCGTTTCTTTAATAAAACCATAACGTGTATTCCTAAAAAGGTAACAGTATTTTTTGATATCGTAGATATTCAATCCAATCCAGCTCTTCATCGAATTCAAGCATTTCAAAATTTTAAAGATAAAAAATTCTTTAAAGAAACATTTTTAAATGATTTTTTAATTTCTGCTGGTAATACACTTGATCTTGAAGATATTTCTTTTTCATTGGCATTAGGAAAAAGCGATTTCAATAAAGCAACAAAATCTACAGTGATTGGCGAAACAAGATTAGATCCACCTCCTTATTTTTCAAAAGATTTAAATAAACATCCTTTTTTTGGTAAAAAAACGATTAAAATAACTAAAGATTGTCAAAATTCAATAGCTTTAATTTGGTTCAGAGTTGAACTCACGGATGATATTTTTATTTCTTCGTTAGTATCCGAAAATGATGCTTGTGCCCATTGGAGCCCTATAGCAATCCCTTTAAAAAAATCATTAAAAGAAAATGATTTTATAGAAATCCAACATCAATTAAATGATGAAGAAAACTATATCCATTGTAATATTTACCATAATAAAGAAAAAATAGGTTCCAGATGAATATTAAAATAGAAGAAAATTTAGATCGCAAAATAAAAAAATATATTTATGGAAAATCACAAGTAGCTAAGCTAATCTTTCCTGCTGGCTTAGGATCAATTGCTTTATATGAAACAGAGCAAATTTTAAATAATTTATGGTTTCCTCAAAAATTTAATAGCAAAAGCACTCTCCTTAAAAATGAAATCCTTATAGAAAATATACATATGTTTTCTATTACAGAATTATTAATGAGAAGTTTATGTCTTACTGATATTAGACTTGTTATTTTTGAAGGCAAATGTGTAGGAAAAGAAGCCTTTGAAAAACACTGTAAAAGTATTAACTGGAATTTATTTATTAATGAATCTATGTCTCTTAAATTAAAAGTAGATTCTGTTGCTAGTAAAGCCTTTCATGAAACTGGTTTAAAAGAAATTTTAAGTTCTATTTTAAAAGATTCGGTGAAAGAAATTGTAAGTGGAGAAAATACCAGCGAAACAACTTGTGTATTTGCAGATTTATACAAAGATAAATTAACTGTAAGTATTTCCTTAGCAGGAGATCCACTGTATAAAAGAGGATATCGAGGCACATTAAGCGCCAGCGCTCCTTTAAGAGAAGATTATGCATCATGTTTACTTTTAAAAAGTATGCAATTCGTAAAAAAAATAAATGAAAATTTTGATATTCATAATTTATTTATCCCTTTTTCAGGTACTGGTACATTTGCTTTTGAATATCTTCAATATAAATATAACTGCGCCCCAGCGCTTTTAAAGAGAGAATTTGCTCTACAAAAGATGCCCTTATTCAAGCCAGAAAATTTTAATTTTTTATTAAAAAAAGCAAAAGAAAACTGCTTATTTTTTAAAGAAATATCTTCATTAAGTACTAAAAATAATTTAAATATTATTTGTAATGATAACTCAAAAAATGCAAATGATGCCTTATTAGAAAATATAACAAGTTATAAAAACTTAATTTCAAATCATAATCTTGAGGCTCATATTCCTTTTTTTGATATTAATAATAATTCATTGTTAAATCGTGAAAATTTTTTAAAAATGGATTTTACTAAATTAAATTTTATTGGAAATCTTTTTATTCCACTAAATCCACCCTATGGAATCCGCATAGGAAGCAATTCAGACTCTGCCAATTTGTATAAAAACATTGCAAATAAGCTTAATGAATTATCTAAAACAACTAAAAAAGTGAATTCAAATATACTTGGATTTATATTATGTCCTAATGAAGAAACATGGTCTATCTTTTGTAGAAATCTATTTTGCAAGGAATCAGAAACATTTCATTTCACTCAAGGTGGAATTGATATCAGAGTGTGTTTATTTTATATTTAAAAAGAATAAATATTTATGTGCCAAATAAAAAAAGAATTTTTTATTCAAAATGCTACTGAAGTTGCCCCAAAAATATTAGGAATGAAAATTTGTCGAATTACAAAAAACGGTGAATTCAAAACAGGTATCATTGTAGAAACAGAAGCCTATATGCAAGATGATCCTGCGTGCCATGCATTTAATGGAATTACAAAACGTACTGCTCCTATGTTTGAAGAAGGGGGCATTTCTTATGTTTATCTTATATATGGTATACATTATTGTTTAAATATAGTTACTGGAATCAAAGGCAGTGGACAAGCTGTGCTTATTAGAGCTATAGATTTACAAAAGTCTTCTTTTGAAGCGTCTGGTCCTGGTAAATTATGTAAGTACCTTGATATAAAAAAGGATCAAAATGGAATTTTATTTTCGAAAGAAAATAACCTTTGGCTTGAAAAAGGAATCGAAGTTCCTGACAATAGGATTGGAAGTTCCCATAGAGTCGGAATTTCAAAGGGTATAGATTATAATTGGAGGTTTTTTATTAAAAATAATCTTTATGTATCAAAATTAAAATAAAAAATTACTTTTTGTTTATTTACCAAAAAAGTAAATAATCAATCGCTTTAAAATTAAATTATTGGAGCCTATATTTTGAGCGGAATCTATACTATACTTATATTTCTTACCGCATTTGCTCTTTCTCTAGTGATTGCTCCAATTTTAATCCGTTTTGCAAAAGCAAAACGCTTGTATGATCTACCGGATGGAGCGCACTCCAATGACACACTATTAGTAGAAGAATTTTCTAATAATAATAAAATAAAACAAACACCAAGAAGGGTTCATACAACTCCAATTCCTCGCCTCGGTGGAATTGCAATTGTTTCAGCTTTCTTTATTAGCCTTGCCATTTGGAAACTACCTTCGAATATGGCTGCTATTTATATTTGCTCTTTTTTAATGTTTATTATTGGTCTTATTGATGATTTAAAAACACTTTCAGCAAAATTTAGATTATTTATTCAATTATCTGCTTCTATTTTTGTAGTTTTATTATCAAATTTAGAAATTAATAGCATTGCCATTACTTCTGTAAATTCTATTCATTTACCCTACATGATTGGATTTTTACTTTCTGTTTTTATTATAATTGGTGCTATTAATTCAATTAATATGATTGATGGATTAGATGGATTAGCTGGTGGCGTAGTATTAATTGGCATATCTTTATTAAGTTATATACACTTTTTAAGCACGCATAATATTAATTTATTAATTATATTCAGTATTCCAATCATTGGAGCTATATTAGGATTTTTAAAATATAACACTCATCCTTCAAGTATTTTTATGGGCGATTCGGGTAGCAATTGGCTTGGATTTATGATTGGTATTTTTATTATTTTAATCATAAATAATTCTATTGTAATTGAAAAATCAAATCAATGGTTATTAATTAATAACGGAAGCTCAAATATTATTCCTATTTTAAGCATCATACTATGTCTTTCCATTCCTATATTTGATACAGCTCATGTTATTATAACTCGTCTTTTAGAGGGTAAAAACCCAATGAAACCAGATAAAAGACATTTTCATCATTCATTAATGAAAATAGGCTTTAGTCATCCTCAAAGCGTTGTTGCTGTTTACTTTCTAATGCTATTTTTTGGAATTCTAGGAATTTTACCGATTGCTTATCCTCAATATCCATTAAATTGGACACCAGTGGTAGGAATTATTTTATTAACAACTTGTATAGTTTTCTCTTTGAAGTTAAATGAAGGTTTTATTACAAATTTAGCTGGATATAAAATTTTTCTTACTTCTCAAAAAACGGCAGGACCTAAAATTTCTTTTATATTAAAATACTGGGAACATCTTAATAGATATACCATATATTGCATTTTATTAGCGGCGCCTTTACTCTCTGGAATAGCCCCAAAAATTGTAGGGCTTTCCGCAGCTGCAATGTGCATTGTGATGATATGCACTCTATTTTTGAAAAAATCTTATAGCTTTTTTGAATCTTTTTTAATAGCAATATCATCAACAATATTATTAACTGCAAATAATTCTAATATTATTTGGATAGAAATTTTAGGAAAAAAGTATAATCTTCAAGAGGCATATAATTTATTATTTATTTGGCTAATTATAAGTACACTAGGATTTTTCATTGTAACATTTAAAAGAAAATATCTTGTTATAGCACCAACTGATTTTCTATTGGCAATTTTACCTTTAATTTTACTTTTATTACCTACAGATATTCAAAATGAATACAAATTAAATATTATTGCCCTTAGAAGTTTGGTATTATTTGCAGCACTTAGAACATTATCTAAAAGACATGAGATGTTTTTTTACAAAATTCATTTTATATGTATAATTGCTTTAGCTTGGATTGCATTAACAACATTAGCTGGATTGAGGTTGGTATATTAAAATATTATAAATTTAGTTAATAGATTAATTTTACTTAATCTATTACAATTCAAGCTTGTTAGTCAAAGAGGTAGTTATTAAAAGCTACTCAGGATAATATTTATTATCTTTAAAATTTTAAATAAAGGATCTTTATGTTAACAAAAAAAAATTTTTTAAATGAAATTATTCTTATTTCGCCAGTTGTTTTTAATGATGATAGAGGTTTTTTTTATGAAAACTATCATGAATTAAAATATAAAGAATTAGGTATCACATGCACTTTTGTACAAGATAATATTTCAAGATCTAAAAAAGGAACTTTAAGAGGAATGCATTATCAATTAAATAACCCTCAAGCAAAACTAATAACTGTTTTAAGAGGAGCTATTTTTGATGTCGCAATTGACATAAGAATTGGTTCTCCAACATTTGGGCAATGGTACGGCACTGAATTAAATGATGAAAATCATAATCAATTATTTATCCCTGAAGGATTTGCACATGGCTTTTATGTTTTAAGCGACTTTGCAGATATTCATTACAAATGCTCAGACTTTTATAATAATAAAGATGAATATGGAATTCAATGGAATGATTCAAAAATTCAAATCAATTGGCCATTATTAAATGAACCAATACTATCATTTAAAGATGCCGAAAATATTTCTTTAACAGATATTGATAATACAAAACTTCCAAAATATTCAGTTATAAAATGATAATAAAAATTTAAATTGGACTCTTAAATGAATATATTTTTATTTGGTAAAAGCGGACAAATTGGGAATGATATCTTTAAAATATTTTCTGAAAATGGTGATAATGTTATATTTTACTCTTCAAAAAAATTAGATATATCAAATATAGATCATATTAATGAATACAAAAATATTTTTAAAGGAGTCGATTTCATTATTAATTGTGCTGCATATACAGCTGTAGATAAAGCTGAAGACGAAAAAGATCAAGCCCTACAAACAAATCATATAGGCGTAAAGAATCTATGCATGTTGTGTAAAGAACTCGATTTACCTCTTATTCATTTATCGACAGATTATGTATTCTCTGGTGAAAAAGAAGTATATTCTGAAATAGATGAAACACTCCCATTATCTGTTTATGGAATTAGCAAGGAATTAGCAGAAAAAGAGATTATTTTTAATTTAAAAAAATATTTTATTTTAAGAGTAAGTTGGGTTTTTGGTAAATATGGAAATAATTTTGTTAAAACAATATTAAAACTATCAAAAGAAAAAGAAAGTTTAAACATTGTTGCTGATCAAAAAGGCTGCCCAACATCCGCTAAAAGCATAGCCCAAGTTATTTATAACATTACTAAGTCAAATATAAATGAAAAACAATATGGGATATACCACTATTCAAATTCTGAAATTGTTACTTGGTATGATTTTGCAAAAAAAATAGTTGACATAGGCAATAAATATATGAGCCTGAAAATCAGGAATATATCTCCAATTAGTACATCTGAATATCCATGTAAAGCTACAAGACCCAAAAATTCTGTTCTTTCTTGTAAAAAAATTAATGATATTTTTCAAATTGAACAAGATTCATGGGAGCCCTATTTAGAAGAAGTAATTTCAAACTATTCAATTCAAATAATTGATGAAAAATAAAAAAGGAATTATATGGACTTAAATCACATTGATATTATAAATCTTTTCAAAAGAAACTGGAAAGCTACTATATTCATATGTTTAATTATTTCAACATGTGGAATTTTTTTTTCAATAAAGTCTAACAAAAAAAGTTATAAAGCAATAATTCCAGTAAAAATAACCTATCAAAATGCATTAGAAAACGGAGTTAACACACAAATAGTAAATTTAGATTATTATATTCAATCTATTCAAGAATTATGCAATAATTCCATAAGAGAAACCTTTAAAAATGAAAATAGTAAAGCTATATTAATAGGGAACTCAAGTGTTAGAACATCCTCAATAACAATAACATCACTAGAAAACTTCGATAATGAAAAAATAAATAATTTCTTAGTCACACTTAATAAAAAAATTGACGAAAGAAATCAAATTTTTCTTAAAAATAATTTATATGTCTCCTCTATTTTAAATGAAAATTTAAAAAATTCTAGGAATATATCTGAAGCCGCATTCAATAGCGAAGCGCAAATAATACTTAAATATTTAAAATACATTAAAGATCTACAGGAAAAAACAAATAATAAATTTAGCTCATATGCAAATATTTTACTTTCTGACTCATTTAAAGACTACTATAGTGATAATTTAACTAAATCACAATATAGCATTGATAATATAATCACTTTAAGTCTTAAAATTAGAAAAATAAGTCTTATTTTTCTAAATGAAATCAAATCAAGCAATAAAATATCAGAAACTGAATTTAATAAATTATTAAAAGAGTCAAATGATAATTATTATTATACAATTACCGAATTAAATAATGTAAAAAAAATGTTTTCAATTTTAGAACAAAACTACTTACCAAATGTATCTAGCTTTGAAACTTATATACCAAATGAAGCTTACATTCCGCTCGAAACCAATTTAAAAAACTACATTATTTTTCTTTCATTATTCATAGGCATATGCTTTTCTTTTATTTACCTAATCATTCTTTCTAAAATAAAATTATTAAAAAATAGAAATAATAAAAATAGTTTAAATGCTTAAAATAATTAATTTTTTTCGTATTGAATTGAATACAACTCTGACCAACGAATAAATACTAAAACACGCCAAATAGCAGAGTCAAAATGAATTCTATTTTCTATAAAATTATCTGCATATTGTCTTATTATATTAATATTTAAAAATGGAATATTATTTGCTGTTTCACTATTTAAAATTTCAAGTACCCAATTTTTTAAAGATTTAATCCAAATCTCTTCTGGAGCTTGAAAACCAATTTTATCTTTTCTCTCAAGAATTTCACTTGGAACTATTCCATTAAGAGCTGAACGAAAAATCGATTTAGTTGTACCATTTTCATCTAATAAATATTCTGCAGGTAAAGACAAACCATACTCTACTAAATTTTTTGTCAAAAAAGGAACTCTACTTTCAACAGAAAAAGCCATTGAATTTCTATCCTCATATCTTAATAATTCTGGAACATTTAAAGTTTTAACTGTCAAAGCGAGTTCTTCTCTAAACAAATTTTTGCTTATTCTATTTCTTTGTTCAAAAGGATATACTAATTTCTCATTATTTCTTTCTAAAAACCATTCCTCTTTAAACCAATTTTTGCTTAAAATATTTTTATTCATTAATTTTTTAATGCTAGGAATTAAATTATTGTGGAAATAATTAGGTAATAACCATGAACACACTTGTGCCCAAGATATTTCTCTTGAAGGTAATAAGGATAATCTATTCTTTAACCTACAAGCGGATATTAAATTTCCATTACGAACAAAATTAGCAACTTTAGCAACTGAATAATATGGATATCCTGCAAATATTTCATCACTTCCCTGTCCATCTAATAACACTTTAATATTATTTTCTTTTGCTAACTTCATAATTTGATATTGAGCAAATATGGAAGAACTTGCAAAGGGTTCATCCTGAGCAATTATAATTTTATCAAAATCAATGATTAAATCATTTTGATCTGGAGATATCAAATGAGGAATAGCTTTTACCTTTTTATTAACTATATCAATCCATTTTGCTTCAGATAATTTCTCGTTATTTGGAACAAAGCTAAAAGTATGAATTTCAAGTTTTGGTTCTAAATATCGCATTACTGAAACAATTGCTGATGAATCAATCCCACCAGAAAGACATGAACCTACAGGAACATCACTTCTTAAATGTAGTTTTATATTTTCTACAAAAATTGATCTCAACTCTTCTTCAGCATCTTTTCTTGATATTTTAATTTCTGGTTTAATTTCTAAATTCCAGTATTTAATAAATTGAACGCTATTTTCGTTATATTTATCCATTTCAATTTCAAGATAACTTGAGGGATCTATTTTATAAATATTATTAAAAAAAGTATTTTTTGTATTTTCTACCTTACCATATTGTAAGTAAGTTTGAACAACCTGATGATTAATAGAAGGCTTTGACTCTAAAACAGATAAAATAGCCTTGATTTCCGAAGCAAAAACAAAAGAATCTTTATCAAAATAAAAAAATAGAGGTTTTATTCCAAAATAGTCCCTAGCTAATAATAATTTTCTTTCTTGAGAATCAAAGATACAAAAAGCAAACATTCCATTTAGTTTTAAAAGACAGTCTTTTCCCCATTCTTTATAAGCATTTAATAATACTTCTGTATCTGAGTTTGATTGAAATTCATAACCAAGAACTTTTAATTCTTCCCTAATTTCAATATAATTATATATTTCACCATTAAAAGTAATATAAAATCTTTTATCATTGCAGGGCATTGGCTGCCTGCCTGAGTCAGATAAATCTAATATAGATAATCTAAAGTGTGCTAAAAAAACTTCCGAGCTATTAAAGTCAAGTAATTCATTTACAAGCTTAATATTTCTTCCTTTATTATAATATAGATATCCTTGTCCATCAGGACCTCGATGGAGTAGAGATTTATATAAATGAGAAGAGTCAAACTTAAAAACTTTTGAATCGCGTTTAAATATACCAAAAATACCACACATTTAAATAACTCTCTTTTTAATAATTTTTAATACACTAAATTTAAAAACGTTTTTGTAATTGACATTTTTTTGCTAAAATAATAATCAATATCATAATTTATTCCATTTTTTATTGATCTCTCATATAAATCAATAAAATCATTATCTAAGTTAACTAAAGTAGCTGTTTTATTTTCTATAATATCATTTAGAAATGAGGAATATCCAAGATCAAAAATCCAAATTGGTTTCTTATAAATCATTAAATCAAATATAAGAGTGGTCATTGAGCCTGCAACAACATCTATTTCAGCCATTAATTCGGGATTGATATCTTTAATAATAGTGAAATTAGTATTTAATAAAATATCTTTATTTAAACCATAACAAAAAACTTGATCATTTATTGGTTCGTCTGAGCGTACTTTAAAAAAAATTGAAAATCCATTATTTAATAATTTTTTTATATATATTCCAACTTTTTTTGTATCCGTTAAAAACTCATAAGGAATTAAAATATTTTTTGTTTCAGACTTTTTCTCTAATAATGGTTTTAACATATAAGTGTTTTTATTTGCACCAATTATTATTTTATCTCCATTAATTATATTAGATTTTTTAAGTAAAAAATCCTTCCAATATTCACCCCATACAATAAGATAATTAAACCATCTAATGTTGTTGAATGAGTCCAATAAATAAGCTTCATGGCTTGAAGTATATGCTCCATGCTGAAATGCAACGGTTTTCATACCTGAATCTTGACAGGCATACAATAATGGATAAACATAATTTGTATCATCAATACTTAAAAGAAATTTAAAAGATTTAAATTTAAATATAAATTTATAATATTGATATGACATTCTAAAATAATTTACTCTTTTTCCAATTTGATCAAGTGCAAAGTCATATATTTTATTTTCATTCTTTAAATAACTTTTATTATTATATTTAATATTATATACAAATAAAATGAAAATATTTCTGTTAAAGAAATTTTTCAAAATTTCTTTATAACTTAAACCAAGTGCTTGAACAGGAATTTTATCTTCATAAATTAATTCTTCATATATTTCTTTTGTTCTAAAATCATTTAAACCATATCGATAAAGAATAATATCAGATTTACTATTGACAATTAATACATTTCTTAAGAAGATTAATAAATTTAAAACATATTTAAAATAATAAATTATATTTTTTAAAACTAGCTCTGAGTTTTTTTTATTATAAAATAAATTTATCATACTAATATAATTTTTACAGTCATAATTATTTTCAAAATAAAATTTTGCTTTTTTATCAATTGACAAATTTACAATTTCATTAAATTTAATATAAAGACCAAATATAGTCCAATATAAATAAGACACATTCGCAGGAAACCAATCAATCTTATCATACAAATAATCATCTTTTATACATGAATTAGTCGTAGAATTTTTTTTTGAATAGAATTCTTGAAGTATTTCTTTAGATTCTTTTAAATTATAATTATTTTCATATTCAAAATGCTCACCAGTTTCAACATTAACCAAAGAATCAACGCATGGAATATATTCTTTTACTATATATTTTCCCGATTTAATATTATATTCCTTCATTTATTCTTCTCTTGTAAAAATATAGTTCATTACGATGCCCACATGCTGACCAGGATAACTCGGCTTTAACTTGAATCCATATGATAATATTTTATTCTTTAATTCTAAATCAACTTCTATAGAAGCATCTAATTCAATTAAAATTGATTTTAAATTTTTATTACTCAATAAACTTTCTGCTCCCGTAATAATTTTATTTTCAACACCATCCACATCTATTTTTAAATAATTTGGTACTGGAAAACCATATACATTTATTAATGTATCTAGCTTAGATAAATAAACTCCCTGTCGGAAACTATTATTTGAAACATTTAAATCTATTGAGTGCATTGCACTTCCTTCTTCATTAGAACTTAGGTCTATAAAACCAAAAGTATCTTCTGAACTAAGTGCTAAATTATAACACTTCATGTTTTCAGATTTAATTGAATTTAAAAATGTGTTCTTATTTAACAACCAATAATTTGAAGCTACTGGCTCAAATGAAAAAACCTTTACACCCATTTTAGCGGCATACAAACTATATAAACCGATATTTGCACCAACATCATAAAAAATTTCACCTTTTTTAATTGACGAAATCCAATTTAACGTTTCAGGCTCTTTTGAATAAAAAGTATTTGCTCTCCACATACAAATCATATTTGGGCAATAAAGTTTTAAATTCAAATTATCACCTAGTGATATTTCATATATAAGAAACATTCTCTCATGCAATGCCACTTTAAAACTTGAAGCTTTTTTAAATAAATTATTAAATATATCAAATATGATATGTTTAATTGATTTTTTTATTCTACCTAAAAGTTTCATTATTACCTCATTTAATTGTCTCAATAAATAACTCTTTACTTACCTGAGAGTTCAAGTAAGTATTATGCCATAAAATAGTAAAAGTCCCTCCATAAAATTTTACAATACTTTTTACATCGTTAATTACATCATAGGCTTTAAATGTTACTCCTAAATTTAGTCCATAGGAATCAAAAACAGAACCCTCCATAACATGGAGTGGAGTTTCAGTCATATTTAAAGAAATTTTATTTTTCCAACTAAAAATATCGTATGATTGACATATTCCAGATCGAAAGCCGACATCCTCAACAAAACCTAATGTAGAATCATCACTTATTCCGCAATTATTCATAATTTCATGAGTTAAACCACTTTTAAATTTTAACCAATGCTGCCGGACTAATAAATTTTCTAATTGTATATTAATTTTTTTTAAATTATGTGTTAAATTTGTTAATTCATTTTGAAAATTTAGCTCACAATTATATGTAGGAAATCCACCATGTAGTCCAATTTTATGACCTCTTTTATTAATAGATAAAAGCACATTTCTAATACAATCACTTGTCAAATCATAATCTGGATTATAAATAGAATTTTCATATGCATTTGATAAAAAATAAAAAGTGGATTTTAATCCCACCTTTTCAACTTCGTCCATAATCCATTCAAATGAGTTTGAAGGATCTTGTTTTAAATCTCCATTATTAAATTTATGAAATGAAAGTAACTTATTGTAAAATTCTTTTAAAGATTTTTGATTTATAGCGTTTTTAACTGCACTTTTAAATATTTGACTTATATTTTTATTATAATAACTAAAAGCAAAATCAATATCGTGAGATATATTAATAGAAAAATCTCTAACTCTTTGTGGAATAGAGTTATCTAAATAAAGCATTAATGAATAAAGTAATTCTGCATATTCATTTATTATAGGTCTTCTATGTATCTGATATTTAAATAAATAAGAATCTTTTAAAGAAAATCTATCATATTCATCTCGTTTTTGATTAATTACTTCTTCGTATTGCACTAAATAAAAATAAGCGATAGATGGAATATCAAAATTTATTTTTATTTTTTTTTCAGAAATATAATCAATAAATAAAGAGTTTTTTTTGTTATATAAAATAGGTATATTTTTAAAATACGAATGTATTGAAACTTTAAAATCTGAAATTGGAATAAATTCAATTTTTGGTGGAAAATGGTTTACAAAATTTTCAAAATTATCTAAAATAGAAATTTCTGTATTATTATTTAAAATTAATTTTGTAAACTGTACATTTGCATCCTCTTCCAAAATAAACTCAATATCATAATTCAACATATTTTTTAAGATCTGAGTCCATACATATTTTTTTTCAAACACGCGATTTGAACTTATTATAACTTTAATACTATATAACATAAACTACTCTTAATATTAGCGAACTAATGATTTTAAATTATAAAAAAACTTAGCTTTTTTACTTAATTTCCTAGCAACATAATAAACAGTTGGTTCTCCACCAAATCCTCTAATAAAAGATTCAACTTCTTTTAAAATTGATCCTTCAAAATCAAAATTTTTATTTTCAATGATAGCAAATTTTAGCGACTCCCATAATAAAAAACTTAATGATTGCATTTTTCTACCTTCCTGATTTGCTCCTCCAAGAAGATAATAAATTGAATGCTCATCCCATACTAAAAATACAGCTGCATTAAAATCTGAAGACGCTTTATCTTTTGCAAAAAGGATTTTACACTTTTGCTTTTGAGACAAACTAGAATAAATATGTTTAAGGAGGCTAATATTTATAAAATTTGAGACATTTTTTCTAATTAAATTTGATGATATAATATTATATAATGAATTTATATCTTCACAAGTAACTGACTCTAGCTGCAATTGAGAATTTTTTATAATATTTCTTGTAGTTTTAGAAAGATAATTTTTCCACAACTGGTCTTCTGTTATTTTTGAACAATTTAAAATATAAGTATATCTAGGAATTAAAGTAAATTCTTTCCATATAAATGGATGAATAAATGGAAAACTATGATGTAGTGGTAATTCAATAATATCTGCTTTGGGTAATTCATTAATTAATTTTGTCAAAATATCAAATTCAAAACTCAATTTTGTAGATATTTTTTCTGCTGAGTTTTTTTTAATCCAAGGTCCAACATAGGGAGTTAATGGAGGTGAACTAATTTTAGTAAAAATACCGTATTTTTTTTCTAATAAAAAAGGTAATCTAGCTAAAGTCTCATTTTTATTTTTTATTTCTACAAAATTCCATGAACTATTTTCACAAATAGCATTAAACCAATCTGAAGAATCAAAAATAGAGCAGTATAATTCTTTAATTTCAGCTACTTTTTCATTCATATTTATTCCAAATTTTTAAAAATTCATTGTAAACATATTTAGGTTGTAATTCATGCATACATTTAACATTGTATTGACATGTAAGATAAGCTTCTTTTTCCGACTTTAAAAAAGAACCAGAAGTACATGGGGAACAAGGTAAATTAAGAGAGACAAATTGTGTGTTAACACCGATTTGACGAGATACAGCAAATGCAGTTGGCCCCCAAAGAACTAACGTATTTTTTGATAATGAACTACTTAAATGTGTAATTCCACTATCAGATCCTATAACTACTGATGAATTAGCTAAAATACCCATTAAGTCTGAAATATTTGTTTTACCAATTAAATTTAAAACGCCTTCAAATTTATTAAAATCATTACTTTCTTCATTTTTATCACCAACTAAAATAATTTTAAAATTTTTACTAATTTCAGTTATTAGAAATAACCAATTTTGAATAGGCCATCTTTTTGGAGTCAAAGTATTATTTGCTGCTCCTACTTGAATTGTTACAAACCTATCAGGTAAATTAAATTTTTGCTTCATTTCATTAGATAATTTTAAAATATGATTATTAGCAAAAGCTGGATTTAATATTAATTTATTTTCAGTAAAATTAAAAAATGTTAATAATGATAAATTATTTATAACTTGATGAATAGAAAACTTAAAATCATACGTTTTAATTCTTAAAAAAGTTAAAATATAACGAAATATAATATTACTAAATTTAGATTTAAAAACGAAATGAGTTATAAATTTTTCCCTAAAATATATCCTCTTAAAATATAAACCAATTAATTTTATTAAACTTATGCCACCAAACTTAGGATTAATTATAAAATCAAATTTAATATTTGGAATATCATTATAAATACAATTTGCATGGCTTGATAAAACATCTCCTGATCCATATTTATTATCAGTTACAATAAAAATACAAGAATCTGGAAAATTTCTTTTAAGGGTTAATATTATTGGAATTAGCATAACTGCATCACCAATTCCAGTATAAGCAAATATTAAAATATTTTTTGATTTCATTTATTAATTCTCATTTCAAAGAAAACAAAAAAGGAGTTTTATATCAATTTTAATTCATTGTATTTATTTTTCAAATATTCTTCAACATGTAAAATAGATGCCATTCCCATATTTGTAATTGCCTCAATCGAATTACCACCAATATGAGGAGTGAGATACAAATTAGGCATATTTTTATACTTTGAAGTATCATATGGCTCGTGAGGAAAAACATCACAAGCTAATCCCCCAATTTTCTTATTTATAACAGCATCACAACAAGATTCAATATCAATTATTTCTCCTCTTGCAGTATTAATTATAAGAGCATCTGGTTTTAATAATTTAATTTCATTATTACTTAACATAAATTTTGTTGAAGGATTTAAAGGAACATGAAATGAAATAATATCGCAATTTTTTAAAATATCTTCATAACCTCTGTAAGTTATTCCTAAGTCTTTTTCTATTTCACTTTTATCTATTACATCACTATAATATATATCATTTAATCCTATTGCTTTTAATTTTTTTGCCAGAAGTGTTCCGATGTTACCTAATCCTACAATTCCAAACTTGCAATTAATTAATTCTTTTCCGCCGTTTTTAACCCATTGCCCAGCACTAAGAAGATTCATTGAATTAAACACATTTCTACTATGTCCCAAAGAAAATGTCATAACTAATTCAACAACAGAATTTTTATTTACTCCACTAGACACACCTAACTTAACATCATATTTATTAATTATATTAAGATCAATATTATCTAGTCCAACTCCGTATTTACTTATTAATTTTAGTTGTGGATTTTTATCTAAAATTTGATCATTTATTTTCTCAAGTCCTACTATAACAGCTTCGGCTTTAATAGAGTTTAAATAATTTGCAAGAATTTCAGAACTAGCCTGTCTTTCTTCTTGATAGTAATGAACTTCAACAGGTAATTTCTGTAAAGCTTCTCTTAAATATTTATTTTTTGAAAAAGACGGTGAAGTTACAGCAACTACTAAATTATTCATTATATATATCTCTTTACTAATTCACATTTTTTAAGCATGAATTCAACTCTAATGACATCATTCAAAACATCTACAGGATAAGACTCATCATCTATTTGAGGGCAATATATTTTGTAACCATTTTCAAGCACTCTTAACATATCAACCGATTCTATTTCTTCAAGTTCAGTAACAGGTAATGCACTATATAAATCTAAAAATTTTCTTTCAAAGGGAATCACACAAATCTGTTTGTAAGGTTTTATTGAAATTGAACCTGAACATTTTGCAGGACTTGGAATAGGAGAACGACTAAAATAAAGAGCATTTTCGTTTTTATCACAAACAACTTTTACGCAATTAGGAGATTGAAATTCATCTTCATCTTTTATGATTGAACGTAAATTTACGATATTTGAATTTGTAGAAATAATTGAACTTACCGCTAATTTTAGCATTTCAAACGTAACGAGAGGCTCATCTCCTTGTACCATAGTTACGTAATTAAAGGATAAATTATTTTCACTTTCAATAATATTTGTTGCTTCTTGGACTCTATCAGAAGCTCTTTCATGTTTAGAAGATGTCATAACTACCTGAATATTATTTTTTTTACAAAATTCTACAATTTCATTATCACAAGTTGCTACGTAAACTTGATCAAATACATTGCTTAATATACAGCGCTTTGCAACATGACCTATCATTGGGTAACCCATTATTGGATACAATGGTTTTCCTGGAAATCTGGAACTATTCATTCTTGCTGGTATAACACATAAATGCATTTTACTACCTCTATCTTTTTATTTTTCTTAATTGATTTTGAACATTATGACCTAAAAATAAGGTATCAATACTGAATGCTAAAAAATTATATCCATTTTCAATATTTGATTCTAAAATTGATGAATCAGGCTGAATTATATGCATACCTAGTTTTTTTGAAGCTAATAATGCTTTTTTTTCAACTATTTTTATACACTCAAGAAGCCTTGGGTGATCAAGTTGCCCAGGAATGCCTAATGAAGAGCTTAAATCATAGGGGCCAATAAAAACGCCAGCAATTTCTTGCACAGAAAGAATTTCATCAATTTCTTCAACAGCATTTACATGCTCTACTTGAACAATTAAGTCTAATTCATGAATATTTTTATTATAGTGAGAATTAAAGTCAAATCCAAATTTGTGAGCCCTTGCTAATCCAACACTCCTTTTACCTTTTGGAGGATAAAAACAATGCTGAACAGCTTCCATTGCTTCCTTCTTTGAATTTACCATAGGAATAATTATGCCATCTGGACCAGCATCTAAAGGAAACTTGGTATGGTAATGGGAGTTTAAGGGAACTCTCACATAAGCTTTTTTACCTTTTCCTTGAATGATTTGAATAGCATTTTGCAACTCTAAGTAAGAAACTGGTGAATGCTCTAAATCTATACATAACCAATCAAAATCAAACGAAGACATTAACTCTACAATTGTTGGATGTGGAACAGTAATCCAAGACCCAACACTTACTTTTGTTTTCCCTATTGAATTTTCCATTGATGTATAGATCCTTTTATTTATTAATTTAAAAAATGATATTTACAATATAATAATGATTAATATTTATAATTTTTGATTAATAAATATAGTTTCTATAATTGCATGAATTAATGCTTCATGACCAACTTCAACTATCCCATATAATTGAGAATTTAAATAAAAAGAGATATCAGAATAAGTATTCCATAATTTGTTTTCATTTGAAAAACCAGATAACGATATAACTTTCATATCTTTACTTTTTGCCAATTGAACACAAGAAAGTATATTTTGAGAATTACCCGAACTAGAAATTGCAATAAGAATATCATTAGGCTCAGCCATTAAATTTAATGGTTTAGAATAGACATTTTCATATCCAAAATCATTTGCCATACAAGTAATTAATGCGGGATCATTTAAGAACAAAGATTTTATTTTTAATTTATTCATTAAGTCTTGTGAAAGATGCGAACACATTGCTGCACTACCACCATTTCCAACCCACCAAACCCTATTTCCGGAAGCTTTTACTTTTTCAAATAAATTTAAGCAATAAAGATAAGACTCATCAAATGAACTAATGTTTCCTTCTATTTTAGTTTCTACTTTATTTAAAACAGTTGACAAACAATTCATCCATTCACTTGGTTTATTAATATTGAAATTTTTCTGATTCATATAGATTTTTCCTTATTTATTTTAGCATATGACTAACAGTTCTAATTAAATCAATCTTATTCACTGAAGATTTATTTCCAATAATTTTGGTTTTAAGTCCTGCAAAACAATTTCCAATAAAAGGAATTATTTTTTCATCGACATTTAATTTAACTAATAATGTTGTAATCGCTAAATAAGCATCTCCTGCACCAGTTGTATCTATTGTCGAATCTTTAATAAATGTTGGACAATAAAATCTATCTTGAGATTTATTTAAATATAGACTTCCAGCAGTTCCTAATGTAATAGAATGAGTAGATTGTAAATTATTTTGTACAATTTTTTCAGCTAATACCTCTACATCACTTAAACGATCATGCGTTCCAATACGACATTCATTCTCATCTATTGACAAGTAGTCATACCTTTTATGTTTTGTAAATGGATTAAAACCAAAGTTACTTGAATTTGTTTGAACATTTAGTGCTACAAATGTTTTTATAGAAGATAAAGACTCCAATAATTTCCCTTCAAACAATCCATGACCAAAATCTGCAATTAATACAATATCAAAATTACTTGCTTCACTTCTAATAAACTCACAAATTTCATTTACAGAATTATTTGCCCACATATTATTAGAAATATTTGTGATTTCAAAAATTTTCTGTTGCTTAAAATGAGATAAATACCTTGATTTGCGAGGCGTGATAAAGTCATTATATTTAAAATCATATAATTTAATTTTTTTATCAAGAGAAGTGTCAAGAAGCTTATTAAAATAAGCTTCATTTCCATTAGGAATTGCTAATGAAACTTTACAATTAAGAGCAGCTAAATGATTTGCAATAGCTAGAGTACCACCAGCATAATCTTCTTGATATAAATATCTTGCAGAAATAGATGGACTTTTAGAAGATACGCCTTCGGCTTTACAAAATATATATGTATCCACTATGGGTTCACCAATAACAAGCACATTTAAATTTGAAAATTCTTGTAAAATCTTTTCAAATGAGGAGGGATTTAATAATTTTTTTATGGACTCAATGGCATTTATTTGATTCAAATCAAATGGATTAAAATATGAATTTATTAATTCCGTAGAGCTCATTGTATCGTCTTCTGTGAACACCATACTTCCTGAAACATGCTTAATTGCTGCTTCTTCCTCAAATATTTTGCCCGTAATGTCTTTTTCTTGATCAATATAATCGGGTCCTTTGACATAAAAATCAGGTCTCAGCTCAAGAATAGGATTCACCGCTGTCGCTGAGTTATTTAGACAAACATAATCAACAAAATCAATTGATGACAATATTTCAACTCGTTGAGCTGATGAGTAGCGAGGTCTACCAGGACCTTTATTTACAAATTCATCAGGAGTAACTGTTACCACTAAAATGTCACCAAACTTTTTTGCAGATCTCAAATGTAATAAATGTCCAAAATGAAACAAATCAAAAGTTCCATGGCAATGAACAATTTTAGATTCACTATGTTTTGCTTTTAAAGAAGAAAGATCATTGTAAAGAATTTTTTTTGCCATTTAAATATCACCTTAGCTTAATAGAGAATTATTTTAAAATATCATTTCCATATTTATTTAAAAAATCAGAAGAGCAAACTCCTACCATATGTCTAATAGGATGATCCAAAGGAAATTTATTTTTAAATTTCCTTTGATTTTCATCAAATTCATCATTAAATTTTTTATTTTTTATCCTAATTAACAATTCTTTAACCCCTGCTAAAATATCTTCCGATGCACTTTCTTCAGGTATCATATCATTCCATTTATAAAATTGGCTATTTTGAAACCTATCAGCCGATATCAATTTTAAAACACCACAATCATTAATCCATTCTTTCATTTGAAATATTTTTGATAGACTCAAAATATCTCCCTTCGAATTTTTTATCAAAGATGGCACGATTACACAGTTTTCTGCGTTTGGCCCCTCACCCAAGGGAATAAAATTATGATACAATATTGGTTTACCAAAATTCAATGGCGCAAATGCAATTCCACTAGATCCCATTATAGAAAATTCGACCTTGTAGTGTAAATAAATATCTAAAAATTCTCTGTCTTTAATATTAAAGTTTTGCATACTTATTATATTACTATCTTGAGAAATTTCATTTTCATCAAAATGTCCGCAGCGAATTATTTTATAATTTAATCCTTGAAGATATTTAATAGTTGGTAACAAATTTGCAAAAGAGCTCATACGGTAAGTATCATGAGTAAAATGACACTTTCTTATTTTTTCCCAGTAGTAATTATCACGATTATTAACGGATACCAGACGATCGGATTCTGAAATACCCATTTTTTTTAATAAAATTTTACCCCTATTTTTTTCTTCTTCGGTAAATTTAAACAAAGAATTGAGATGGGAGTTATATATAATTCCATTTTTAATTAACTTATTTACAAGTAATATTTTTCTTTTTTTTAATAAAAAATTATTTGAGCTAATAATTAAATTAAACATAACAGGATCTTTTTGAATATTAAAACTTCTACTTATGAGATCAAAATAAAAGTTATTACAACTTACTCCATCATTAATTATCAAGACGAGATCATTTTTAGGATCAATATTGTTTGCCACACATTTTCGATAATATATATTCGAATATAGGATAAAAGGACCAATTGCATCGAATGGCAAAATTGCAATAAATTTATCATTATATTTTTTTTCATATAAATTTACCAACTTAAAATAGTTAATAAGTTTTCCAAAATAATTGAATATATAATCTAAAAAATATTTGTAAAATAATTTAATTCTATATTTTAATTTAACTAACATTAATTTGCTCCAATAAGTAATCATAAGCCATTTTTAATTCATTAAAACAAATATAATCTAAACGGGACCAATTACACTTATTGCCTATAAAACTTTCTATTCTAATAAATTTTATTTCATTTTTATTCGCTGCTAGCATATCAGAAGGCGTATCCCCTATAAAAATAATATCATTATTTTTATATTTTTTATCCATCATAATTTTTTTTAATACTTGTGATTTAGAAGAACCAGAAAACATTTCACTTCCAAAAATTTCCTCTATTACTTCACTTGTATCTCCAATATATTTTTTAATTTCATTTATGGGAGCCATAGAGACTATATAGAGATTTATATTTTTAGATTTTAACATGGTTAACATTTTTTTTACTTCATAAGAAAATGTTAACGAAGAAGTATTTAAATCTAATATTATTTGAAACTGGGTTAATAATTGTTCTTTAGTATATGAATATTTATTTATTTCTTTCAAAATCCAATCACAAATATCGCCTCTAGTGGCACCCATCAAATCTGAATTTAATTTTTCACATAATTTCAAAGATAAACCAGATTGAGCAAATTCAGCTAATTCCAGCATTGAATCATATTTTGCCTTTGTTGTTTCTATTAACACACCATCAAAATCAAAAATTATACATTTCATAATTAAACTTTTGCAATAATTGTTACTGGAGCGCCATCTCCATTTTCAATTCTTAAAGGAAGGCTAACTACTATAGAAGGAGTTTTTTGACACAATGGCTCAAAATTCGCATCTTCAATTATAAGTATTGGATTATCATTTTTTAAAAACTCTTGATGAACCTTTCTTCCCAATTGGCGGTTAGAAAATGAAGAAATAGATATAAAATCAAGCGCTATAGTGGTTAAAAATGGGAAACGAGTTCTCAAAAATGCAGCAACTCCTTCAGAAACAGGAACTCCTATTGTTGAGTAACGAATATCATTATTTCTAAAACGTGAAATTCCAGTTCTAATTAAAAGTAACGTTATGTTATTTGAAATAAAATTAATATTACCTTTAATTTTTTCAACATCTAAAGTATCACCAAAATTTAAGTTTAAATTAATGAAGCCTATGTCATTATGTATAAATGAATTTGGTTGATAATCGGTTACAATTTTACCAAAATGATCGAAATGATTTGGAAAATCATAATGAGTTCCTATATGATTTGATGCTGTAAATTCATATGAATTACAAGAATCTCCTAATTCCATATTTCGAATTCTTGTCAACTGAATTCTTTTACCTTCCCCATAAGGTGGACAACTTTCACCCCATACATGAGATAAAAAAACCCAATTTCCTAATGAATTATCCATTTTCTGAAAAACCTTCTAAATGAGATATTTCTTGAATACAATCTAGAATGCCTTGTCCTAAATCAACAAACTCATTAATCATTATTTTTTTACCAACCTTGGAACTATAAGAATAAGGCGTCATAGTGTAATGAGCATTGGAATCACAATTATTAAAATCTAAGGAAATTCTACCAGGTAACATCTCTGAAATCATTTTCATGATGTCCCTAATTTTATAAGACTGAGTACCTGTCAGAATTAAATGTTTATTGCTATATTTCTCATCCTCTAAAATATTTACACTCATAATAGCTGCATCTACTGCATGAATATACTCTCTAAATTCATCCCCGGTTCCCGAGTAAGAAATGGAATTTTCTTTTAATGCCTGATAAATCATTCGAAAAATTGCATTTCTCTTATCCGCTCTTCTTCCATAAAGTGAACCATATCTTAGAATTGTAAATGGAAGAGAATATCTTTCCCAATATAATTCTGTAAATTTTTCGGCAGATTGTTTTGTTGCTCTATAAAATGATCCTGATTCACTGTAAACATATATTGAACTTGCAAAAACAAATCTTTTTATTCCATTTATTTTTGAAGCTTCTAGAGCATTTAAATTTCCAATAATATTTAGCTGAGCTGCCTTTTCAGGCTCATCAATAGCTTCATTTATATCAGATAAACCTGCAAAATTAAATACAAAATCTTTGTTTTCACATGCTTTAACTAGTTCTTCTTTTTTTAAGATATCTCCAATAATTAAGCTTTGAGAAGGTTGAAGAAACTTTGAAGGTTTATTATCAAAAATAGAAACTTGATATCCTTTATTTGTTAACTCATCGGCAACATGACTTCCAAGAAAGCCAGCACCTCCAATAACCAATACATTTTTATTATTTATCACAATAATATTCCTAAAATTAATATTTAATCAAAAAAATATTCAACAAATTTATAGTTTCACAATTTCATCTGCGTATCTCATTATACCTTCTCTATGAGAAACTAAAAGTATTGTACAATATTTATTTAAACTTTTTAAACTTTCGGAAATTTCTAACTCAGTTTCAAGATCCAAATTTGCCGAAACTTCATCTAAAATAAGAATACAAGGCTTATTTAAAATTGCCCTTGCCAAACATAATCTTTGTTTTTGCCCTGTTGATAGCCCCGAATGATCCTCATTAATAAAATAGTTCAATCCAACGTCATTTATAAAATTATCTATTTTAGCAAGTCTTATAGCGTTATCTATATCTTCTTGGGTAGCTGATACCATAACGCCATATAACAAATTATCTAGAATTGAACCTTTGATTAAAAAAGGTTCAGAACCAACATATCCTACTCGATTTTGAGAATTTTCAAAAAACTCTTTTGGCTCAATCCCATTCAGCAAAATCTTTCCAATACTTGGTTTATATAAGCCTAATATTAAGCTTAATAAAGTACTTTTACCAGATCCACTGGATCCAATGATCGCACATTGTTTACCTGAATGAACCGTTAAATTAAACTTTGAAAATATTTCTTTAGCATCACGGGAATAAAAATAATGCATATCAATTATTTCTATTTTTGGAGATATCATGGAAGATTGAGACAATTGAGTATCTGTATTTCTTTTATTTAAAGATAATTGAGAAGATTCTGATTTTAAATTTATATTATTTTGATTTTTAAAAAAACCAAAAAAATTAACCTCTGTTTTTGATTTATTAAAATCCTTAATATTAATGTTATCAAAAAAATCTAAAGACAATTTAAACTGCTCAAAGTATGTGTTCATTTGTCCTAATGCCCCTAAAACAGATGAAATATTTTGGACAAAACGAATAAATAAATAAATAAAAGAAAGAAGCACAACTCCCGGAATTGGAAATAAAATAGTAGCAGTGTAAATAATAACAATTAATAAAAATATGCCAAGAAATGAAGTCAGCGTGGTAACAAAAATATTTAAAAATGACGATTTAATTGTCAGCGATGAATAATTCATAGCAGAATTTAATAATTCATTTTCTTCAACTTTATTTTTTTTCATAACATTTATAAAAAAAATATTACGAGATACTCTTTCAATTCCTGAATTTAATTTGTACATTTCACTAGGAATTTTTTTAGAAACCAGCTTTACTTTTTTATTAATATATATAACAATTAAACCAACCATTAACATACCTATTAAACTAAAAAATAAGCAGGTAAAAGAAAGTTTAAACATAAAAAATAGGAGTATTAAACATTGAATAGAATAAGATGTAAAATTCATAAAACAGGATATAAAATAAGAAAACTTTGGAGCCAATTCAGATATTTGAAAATGAATTTCAGAAGAACTTGCCAAATTTCTTTTTCCAAAAGAAATTAAATTCATAATTGAAAGAGATTTAAATCTCAGATTAGAAACTTCGAGAACATAATTTGCACCATGCTGATTTAATACTGAAAACACAAATCTAATAAATCCAATTGACAAAAGTAAAATTAAAAAAATATTTGTTGATATATTTTCAACTTTAATTCCAAAAAACATTTCTTTCAACTGAATCATTCCAAGAGATGCTAAAAAAAATTGGATTAAAATAGCAATATTAATTTCAATTATTCCTAGCATAAATGAACTTATAATACTTATAATCATCCATTTAATAATACTACTATTAAAAAAATTACCTAATATATTCAATCGAACTAAAAAATCTTTAAACTGTTTCATTTTATTCATTCATTTTTAACTTATATAATAAATTTTATAAGCTCTAAGTAAAAAATATATTTAACGCAATAGTATAACATTATTCTTGTTTTTGTCAACTTTCACAAACTCTTTCTAAAACAAAAATTACTATCAATTCGTTTTTTTAAAGATGATCATCTTATTTCAATTACTTACAATTTTTAAAGGGATGAAAATATTTTATTTACGAATATTTGTCAACACTCATGTTATGTACTTTATCAAAATTTTATAATTTCATCGACCTTATTATGAGGTTGACGAAATTTTTTCAATAAATTTAACTTCGGCATTCACAAATGTAGTATATTCTAAATTAGTCGCAAGAACAATGAATAATACAATCTTTAAGTTTAATCTACTTGAATTTTATAAAATTATAAGAATAATAGGGATGTGATTAAAATTTAGATTGTTTTATGGATACATTCTGAAAATAACTTAAGTTTAAAAATATGGAGATAAGAATATTTTGGAAAACAATAATATAAATCAAGAAAATTTATTAATAAATAAAGACTTAATTATAAATCATCAGCAATTATTTCGAGATGACAAAGGAACTATCAAACCAATGCTTTCAACACTAGAAGGCATTTCTTTTCAAGAAAGTCCTCTAGACTTTTTCATTTTATTGGCAAGATATAAATTTGCAGCTCGTTTTATTAAGAAAAATCATTCTGTTTTAGATGCGGGTTGTGGTCATGGCAACGGCAGTGTTTTTTTGAGCAAATTTGCAAAAGAAGTAAAGGGAGCTGATTTTGATCAAGACCTAATAAACTCAAATTCAGAGCAATACAAATCAATACCTAACTTATCCTTTTCAAGAATCAACTTACTAGATGTAAATGATTTTAATACTTTTGATGTCGTTGTTTCAATGGATGTGATAGAACATTTCACTAAAGAACAAACAGAAATTGTTGCTTCAAACTATGCAAAACTTACATCTGACAATGGCTTTGCCATAATAGGGACTCCAAATATAGCCTCACAACCATTCGCTTCAAAAAGACGCATTGAATCTCATATTCATGAATTTGAACCACAAGAATTCGAAACTTTATTAAAAAGACATTTCAAAAATGTTTTTTTATTTTCGATGACAGACGAAACCGTATCAACAAGCTTTTCGAAAATGGCCTGGTACCTTATGGCTATTTGCACTAAATAAAAAATACTTTTATTTAGTGCAAATAAAAGAACCAGTCCTTCGTTGCTGTTTTAATTTGTTCAGAATCCCAAACAGTTGCTGTTTTCCAGTAATCTATATGCTCAATCATTGACTTCACACCATCTTCAAAAGATACTTGAGGTGTCCAATTTAATAATTGATTACTTTTTAATATGTCTGCATGAGTAATGTCTGGCTCACCCGGTCTTTTTGGAATATATTCAACATCTCCTTGCAATAATTCAACTAAATTATTTATTGATTTAGGTTTTCCACTTCCTATATTTATTACTTCACCACTTAAATTTGATTGGCTTGCTTTTATAAAGGCTTCAACAACATCACTTACATAAATAAAATCTCGTTTTTGATTGCCATCACCCACAACAGTATAAGGTTTTTGAGCAAGCTTTTGAGCAAGAAAAACGCCAAAAACAGCTCCATAAGTCCCGTTTGTCCTCGATCTTGGACCAAATACATTGAATAATCTCAATGAAACTGTAGGTAATTTATAAATTTTTTCCCAATGTAAAACACACTGTTCTCCAATATACTTAGTCAATGCGTAGGGATATTGAGGATCAGTCATAGATAATTCATTTGTTGGCACAGAAGATGAAATGCCATAACAACTTGAACTTGCTGCATATACAAACTTTTTTATTTTAGCTTCTACTGATTTAATCAAAACATTAACTGTAGCATCTACATTAGATTTGTGATATTCAAGAGGTCTTTGTATAGATGGCACAATATCAGCTAATGCAGCCAAATGAAAAACATTATCATATCCATCAAAACTTTCTATTGCATTAAACTCACTCAAATCAACATTTTTTACTAATAGATTGGGATTGGATATTACAGAAGCTAAATTTTCTCTTCTACCATTTGAAAAATTATCTAAAACTAACACACTGTGACCAAGCTGCAGTAATTTAGTAACTAAATGACTACCAATAAAACCTGCTCCTCCAGTAACAATTGATTTTTTCATTTTGCTCCCATCATTCTATTTAACTTAGCTGTTTATTCAATAATAGATATAAAAACACAAAGTTTACATAATATTAAAAAACTAGAATTCCTATAATCTTTTAATCTATAAGTTTGAATGCTCTTTAAGAGCTTACAACTCAAAATTACCAGAATTTAAACTCTATACAGTACTTCATATGCTAAGATATATATACTTTCAAGTGATGAACGATAATGCCCTATTTTATAAAAGCCGAAAATCTTACTTAAATTTAATTAAAAATAAATTTCTATTTTTTGGATATTTTAATTTTAATTTATATATAAAATTAGTTATTTTTACGGAAATTAAAATTTAATTTGATATTATCTTTTAAATATAAAATAAATTTCAGAAAATACATTACAAAAAAAAAGATAACTTTATATTTATAGATTTAAAAAAAACTAAAATTTTTATACTTAAGATTTACCTTAGAAATAGAAAAAATTAAGCCGGTGTAACAATGAAACTTACATGCGAGCTAAGTAAATTTTCCTGCAGAAATTTTTGAAAATTATTTCTAACATTAATTTCAGAATTACATAACATATTTGTGAAACGATCTGAAATTAATGAAGGGTTTTTAATGTAAGCATTTCTAACTATATCGAGATCTAATTTTCCAGGTGTCTTAAAATCTAAAACTTTTAATCCAGCTCTTTCAATGAGAACTTTTAAACCCTTAAAAGAAAGTAAATTAATATGGTGAGGAGGGTAAATACTATTTGAATTCTCCCAAAGCGTTTGAAGATCAAAACCAGAACACGTGAGTGTTGTAAATTGAATTATTCCACCTTTTTTTATAATTTTTTTTGCTGAAGTTAAAAAAAGGAAAGGATTATACAAGTGTTCAATAACCTCAAATGAAGTTGCATAATCTATAGAAATCTCATCATAGTCAATATTCTCCATTGTTTTTTCTAAAATTTTAAATCCTTTTTTACGACAATCATTTGCTAGAGCCGGTGAAGGCTCAATTCCTAAAATATTATTAAAAATGTTATGTCTGCCTAGCTCTTCCAATAATATTCCATATCCTGAACCTATATCACAAAATGATAGATTATTACTTGAAGATAAAAACTTTTTCACATTTTCTATAATCTCATTTGCCTTCGGGCGTATCAAATACTCTCTTCTAGCCTCAGCAGTATTTTTAAAAAAATGGGTACTCCAATATTTTACAGATGAGCCATTTTTATAAAAAGTATTTATCATATCTTCACTGGGGCGAGGCGATAGATATAAAGATAAGCAATCTAAACAAGTCTTATATTCAAAACTGTGTTTTATAAAAGAAATTTCTTTTCTAGTTGACAAACAAGCCGGACAATCTACTTCAATATATTTTTCTTTTTCATGAAAAAAACTTGAAATATCTTCTTTAGCTAGCTCAAGGTATTTATTAAAAATCTCAGCTGGACGAATGTTTTCTTCGTTAAATAAAATTTTATCCATTTATTGCTCCTAATTTTTACTGCTTGCTTTAATCCTTAGGTCGAGGTCTTAATCATACACTTAAGCAATTAATAAAAAAAGTGAAAATGTGTTATAAAATTATAATTATATCTCTTTCCCCAATTTTATCTTCAAATTGGCAAATTTTCTCTTGAATTAAATAATATAAAGATAAATCTAAAATTCTAATTTAAAATATTTTATAAAAACATAGTTTATGCTAATTTTTTTTAAATTTATGTCGAAAAATCTAAATTTTACCAAAAGAATTCAAAAATAAAAAAACGATTTCAATGATTTTTTTTATTATGAGTTTCTTTAATTTGTTAAATTAAAGAAACTCTATATTTTGATTTTATTCAATTAAAATGTAGAAATTTTTACTCAAAAATAAGGTTTATAATAATAATGAATAATATTGATAGAAGTAAAAACTTAAATTAATAAAGAAAATTCCAAGAGATTGGATCTAAATCAAAATATTTAATTTTAGCAATATCATAAATCAATTAAACTCTATAAATTCATCCAAAAATAAATTATCGTATTGAAGTATCTATTTTTATTTTTACTAAAGGACTGATTGTAACCCCATTTCAAGTTGACACTTTCTAACAAGAAAAGGAGGATTAATGGATAAATTAAAATCGGTAAAGAAAAGATTTGAATATCACGAAAAAAGAGCAGTATTTGACTTTGGATCAAATATGGGCTAATCGATCACTTTCAATAAATCATTTAAAATGAATCAAAAATTTATTCGTTGAAAAATGTCAGAAAATTTTAGGACTTATTGCCTAGAAGTGATATAATGCGGACGAAAGTTAATGAGAATTTATTGTTCTTATTTAATATTAATTTTAAAGTATAATTATTTAAAATGTAATTTACGATTTATACACCAAAAAGAAAGAGTACAAAATATGTCTAGTAACAATTTAATCATAATTAAAAAAAAACCTATATTAATAAAATTCATTTCTTTATTTAAAAAACCTCGGAATGAAATTAAAAATATATTAAAAAATAATATCCTTCATTATATAAATACAATTATCCTTTCTAAGCCTCATCTTTTAGATTTTTCCATTTCTTACCAACCCGACAGTCAAATTTATTATAAATCTTATCCTGACTTTCCTATATTATTTAAAAAATTTACTCAGTATAATAAAATAAATAATGGAGGTGACACCCCAAGATTATGGGCATTTATTTTAAATATTAATCAAATTATAGAAGAAAATATTGAAGGTGATTTCGCAGAATTAGGTGTTTGGAGAGGAAATACAGCATCTGTACTCGCACATATAGCATCAAAATATAATAAAAAAGTATATTTATTTGATACATATGAAGGATTCGATGTCCGTGATTTAAAAAATATAGATTCTCAAGCGAGTCAAAGTGATTTTAGCGACACATCATTAAGTCTTGTCAAAAATGTGATTGGTGAAAACATAAAAAACTGTGAGTTTATTAAAGGTTACTTTCCCGAATCTATTCAAGACAAACATAAATCAATAAAATACTCTGTAGTTAGTTTAGATTGTGATTTATACGAGCCAATGAAAAAAGGACTTGATTTTTTTTACCCTTTATTATCAAAAGGAGGACTTCTTTTATTACATGACTACTCCAGCAAATGTTGGTCAGGAGCTAAATTGGCTATTGACGAATTTTGTAAAGAAAATAACCAATTTGTTATTTTAATGCCTGATAAATCTGGAAGCGCTTTTATACGTAAGTCTCAGTGATAATATTAGTTACTATTTAATAACATTTTCAAATATTCAGTAACATATAAAGCACTTTTTTCATCAATATAACCGCTCATTGGTAAACTTAATACATCCTCTGAAAGAACGTCACAGATCTCCAAACTTTGTTGACCAGCAACTGGATATGTTTGATAAGCTTTTTGCAGATGTAATGGTTTTACATAATAAATCATTGAAGGAATTCCAAAAGCTTTTAAATCGGTCATAAGTTTTGAGCGATTACATTTTTTAGGCAATCTAATTGTGTATTGAGCCCAAACAGAACTCACATTTTCTAACACATGAGGGATTTGAACAATATTTTTTAATTCTTTATTGTATAAGTCAGCAATAAATTGTCTGTGTTCAATTTCTTTATTAAAAATCTTTAATTTTTCTATTAAAATAGCTGCTTGAATTGTATCTAATCTTCCATTCATACCAATTCGCACATTATCGTATTTATCTGTTCCTTGGCCATGCACGCGAAGTGACTTTATAATAGCAGCAATTTCATCATCATTTGTGAAAATAGCCCCCCCATCACCATAACAACCTAATGGTTTAGCTGGAAAAAAACTTGTAGTTGCAATTTCACCAATATTACCAACATATTTATCTTTATATTTTGCTCCAAAACTTTGCGCACCATCAGCTAATATCCATAAATGATATTCATTAGCAATTGCTTGAATGGCATCATAATCTGCAGGTTGCCCAAAAAGATCTACTGGTATAATTGCACTCGGTCTTAACCCCAACTTTTTTGCAGTATGAATTCCGATTTCTAGACTTCTTGGATCCATGTTGTATGTATCTGGATGTGAGTCAATAAATATTGGTGTTGCTCCCGTCCAAGCAACAACTTCCGCAGTTGCAGCAAATGTAAAACTTGGCACAAAAATAGCATCACCTGGCCCAACATTTTTTGCCATTAAAGCAATACCAAGCGCATCAGTGCCATTTGCACAGCTAATAACATGCTTAGCTCCACAAAATGAGCTAAGTTGTTTCTCTAGCTCATGGACTTCTGGTCCCATAATATACTGACCATGATCTAAAACTTTTTGAATTGCCAAATCAACATTTGAGCGAATAAGCTCTTGCTGAGTTTTTAAATCAATGAAAGGAATCGACGGTATTTGATTGAGTATCTGGTTTTGAGATTGATTCATTGTTTATGATCTCTTCTAAATAGCCTTTGTGATTAACACTATAGCGACGACCTTCTTTAGGACATATGAGATCATCACCAAGTTTTTCTCCTGCATGACTCATCCATCCAATTTGTTTCGCCGCGTTGCCAACAACTAAAGCATGTGGTTTAATATTTTTAGTAACAACAGCACCTGCGCCAACAAAACAGTAAGCGCCAAGTCGAACACCACATACGATTGTAGCATTCGCACCAATTGTAACGCCTCTTTCTACATATGTTAACCTAAACTCATCTTTTCTTTCTATTTCAGCTCTAGGATTATGAACATTTGTAAAGACACAAGAAGGTCCGCAAAATACTCCATCTTCTAGAATGACTCCTTTATATAGACTTACGTTATTTTGGATTTTGCATTTATTTCCAATAGTAACATCAGGACCTATCATTACATTCTGACCAATGACACAATGATTACCTAATTTAGAACCTTTTAAAATATGAGAAAAATGCCAAATTTTTGTATCATTTCCTATTTCACAACCGTCATCAATCAAAGCAGATTCATGCTTATAAAATGGCAAATCTTCATTTATTACATTAGTAGCTGATTGAGTTTTTAATGACTTTTGAGCTGCTTCTAATACCTGAAGGACTCGAATTCCTTCAGAAGAATCTGTTCTAGGTACTATTTTATTTTGAATACAATCTATAAAATGTTCACATTCAATCTTTAATGGCTCAGAACTTACTAAATTAATTTTTGTCGCCTCAGATTTTGATGGCTGAGGAAAACCGTCAACCCAATTTATTTGATTAGGATATATTGTTAATTTATCATTCCAAGATAAACTATCATCGAAAACAGCCATTCCACGCTCACCAATTACGACTAATTTTTGTTCCTTAAATGGATGAAGCCATGAAACAAATATATGAGCATGAATACCATTTTTAAAGGTCATATGAGTAGTTGTCACATCGTGAATATTTGGATTTAAATGACATGATCCTGTAGCGTATACTTTATCAGGTAAAGAGCCTGCGAGGCCTAAAATCATAGAAATATCATGAGGAGCAAAACTCCAAAGAATATTTTCTTCATTACGGAATTTTCCAAGATTTAATCTATTTGAACAAAGATACTGAAGTTTTCCAAGGCTACCTTCAGATATTAATTGCTTTAGCTTTAAGAAAGCAGGATGGTACTGAAGCAAATGACCTACCATCAAGATTTTTTTTGATTTTATAGCTAACTCATGAAGATTTTGAGCATCTTCTATTCTAAGTGATATTGGTTTTTCAACAAAAACATTTTTACCTGCAAGCAAAGCTTTTTTGACCAGAGCAAAATGCTGAGCCGCAGGAGCCGCTATAACAACTCCATCAACATCACTTTGCAACACTTGATCAAAAGAAAGTGAAGGGACATTATATTTTTTTTGCATTTCATCCGCTAATTCGGAATGAGAATCACATACAGAGTCTAAAACTCCAAGATCAAAAAAATTCCGAACAAGATTTTTTCCCCAGTACCCACATCCAACTACCGAAATTTTTATATTGCTCATATGTTTTAACTTTATCCTTAAAAGGTTTATCATATAATCAAAAGATTTTATATATCAACAATCAAATCTCTTTTCATCTAGAGGATATACTTAATATACCCAATTTGAAAAATAAAGAGACAAAGTGACTGAATCGAGGCAACTAGCTAAAATTTTAGATTTTATAAATATCATGATACAAATATTTATATTTTAATATTCTCATAAATTTAATTCAATAACTCCAATTTTAAAAAGTTCAAATTGGTATTAAAAAACATCTTGCTTCTTAATTATGAAAATAATGTGCAGATTATCAAATAACTTAATAATAAATTCATTCACCTTGATTTATTACAAAAATCGTTGCATATTGAAAATTTTATTTAATAAGCTAATCTATATTAGCCCCCCTTCCTTGTAAAAAGTAAGCCTTAGAAGTTGCTTATTATTATCATAATCTGATATTTTTATTTGACAGCGAAGTTTTATTTAATACAATATTTCTTCATTTTACAAATATTCGTTCATAGGTCAAAGCTAATGAAAATTGTTTTGGTAACATTGTTTTTTCCTCCCACTAACTCAATCGCTTCTTTAAGACTTTATTCATTTGCAAAACAATGGGAAAAAGAAGGACATGAAATAACAATTATAACTTTCCCTAAAAATGATAAAGATAATTATGATTTAAACTTAGATATTAAAAACTTTAAAATAATTGAAATGTATTCTATATTTAATTCAATACAAAATTTCTATAGAAAAAAAATTAAAAAAAACTTCACTTCAAACGTAACATCAGCTTCTACAAATAAAAATAATTATATAAGCACCCTCAAAAATAGATTTTTGAACTTTATTAAAAATAAATTTATCCAAATATCTCATAAAAAGGGGATCCTAGGAATATATCGAATGCCAGATCCTAAGGATTTTTGGATTCGTAAAGCAAGCAAATTCATAACAAATGAAATAAAACCTGATTTAATTGTAAGCTCATGCGGACCATATTCAACTCATTTAGTAGCTTATTTCGCAAAAAGAAAAAATAAAAATATAAAATGGATTGCTGATTACCGTGATTTATGGACCTCAAATCCCTTCTATTCTGGTATTTTTCCATTCAATAGAGTAGAAAAAATTATTGAAAAATATATTTTAAAAAAGGCAAATTTAATTACAACAGTTAGCCATGGCTTAAAGAATGAACTTGAAATCATGCTTGATCAAAACGTTTATGTTGTTGAGAACGGGTTTGATGAAGATGATTCAAAAAATATTTCTAATACACCTTTTTACCCTAATGATGACATAATTAGATTAATTTACACAGGAACTATTTATGAAAAATATTATCAATCTATTGAATTATTATTCAACTTAATCGCAGAATCTGTTAAAATAAAACCCTTGTTAAAAATAAATTTAATATTTTACTCAAAATATTCACCTACATTAGAAAGTCTTATTAAAAAACATAATTTAAGCAATTATGTTTTTCAATCAGGTTATTTATCAAGAGAAGAATGTCTTATGGCACAAAGAGATTCTACTATTAATATTTTATTAGGCTTGAATGATTATAAATTTAATGGAGTTTTATCTGGAAAAATATTTGAGTATATATATTCAAAAACACCAATTTTATGTATTAATTATAATACAAATTCAGAAATTTTTAAGATTTTTAAAGACACAAATGCAATATACACAAATATTAATAGCATTAATGAATTTAGCTTATTTAATAAAAAATTACTAGAATATAAAAGCATAAATAAAAAAGAATTTAGCGAAAATGAATTTCCCTATTCAAGAGCAACTTTAGCTTCAAATTTATTAAAAAAAGCTTTAACAACATAAAGTTATCGAGAGTCACAAAATGAATTTAAATGATTTAGTAAGTATTTGTATTGTCAATTGGAACTCTGGAGATTTATTAAACAACTGTTTAAAATCAATTTCAAATCAAACCCCAAATATTGAGGTAATTATATTCGATAATGCATCCAGTGACAAATCAATTATTAATATAGAAAATAAATTTCCAACATTAGACTTAAAAATAATAAAAAGTGATTTAAACTTAGGTTTTGGAAAAGCTTGTAACATATTATCTAAAAACAGTTCAAAACCATATATATTATTTTTAAATCCCGATACTGAAATCAATAAAAATGCGTTAACTAAACCAATTCAGTTTTTATTAAATAATCAGAATGTTGCCGTTTGTGGTATTATGTTATTAAATAATGCAAATGAAGTTTCTCGTTCCTGTGCTAGATTTCCTAAATTTCTTAATCTTATTTTTACATCTTTAGGATTGAATAAATTATCTGGAAAACTATTTAAATCTTTTCATATGCATGAATGGGATCATAAAACAAGTTCGTATGTCGACCATGTAATTGGAGCTTTTTATTTAATTAAAAAAGATATATTTGAAAAATTGCAAGGATTTGATGAAGATTATTTTCTTTATTTTGAAGATCTAGATCTTTCAAAAAGAGTTCAAAAAAGTGGTTATAAAATATTTTATATGACTGATGCATGCGCATTTCATATAGGAGGAGGAACGACTGATAAAATAAGAGATAAAAGACTCTATTTATCGATTAAAAGTAAATTGTTATACTCAAAAAAGCATTTATTTAAAATTGAATATTTTACAGTCCTCTTTTTCACTTTAACAGTTGAGTTTTTAGTACGAATATTAATCCTAGCACTTACTCTTAAGTATAAAGAAGTAATTCATACTATTAGAGGTTACAAAATGCTATATCGTGACTTCATAAAAGCATTTTATTTTAGGTTTATCAAAAATGAAAAATAGATATAATATTTTATTACTAAGTAAATACGATAATTTAGGACCAAGCTCTAGAGTTAGATTTTTTCAATATATTAAATATTTAGAAGAGAATGGCCTCAAAATTACAATACAGCCATTGATGCCTAATTCATATATTGAAAGTATTATGTCCGGAAAAAAATTTAATAAATTTAAAGTTTTTTACTACTATTTTAGAAGGTTTATATTCTTATTATTTTATCAAAAAAAATATGACTTAATATGGCTTGAGAAAGAATTATTTCCCTATAGCCCTTATGTTATAGAAAAATTTTTATTAAAAAAAGATTATATTTTAGATTATGACGATGCCGTTTTTCATTTATATGATAAAAATAAATCTTCTCTAATTAGATTTTTTTTATCCAAAAAAATCTCAAAAATCATGTATTCTTCAAAACTAGTTATTTGCGGTAATCAATACTTAAGAGAATACGCAGAACAAGCAAAAGCTAAAAATATTATTACTATACCTACTGTCGTTTCAAAGAAAAAATATGATATTCAAGAATTAAAAGAGAATGACAATGATAATATAATTATTGGTTGGATTGGTTCTTCTACAACAGAAATATATTTGAAAGACATTGAATCCGTTTTTTCTAAACTATCAAAGGATTTTAAAATTGAACTTCATTGTATAGGTGCAAAAAATTTAAAAATAAATAATGTCAATTTAAAAATTATTCCCTGGTCCGATAGCACAGAGGTAGAATTACTGAGGAAAATTGATATAGGAATAATGCCTTTACATTTTGGACACTTTGAACAAGGCAAATGCGGTTATAAGCTTATTCAATATATGGCTTTATCAAAACCTGTTATTGCATCTCCTGTTGGAGTTAATAAAATGTTAGTTCAAAATAATATCAATGGATTTTTAGCCAATAATTTAGATGAATGGTATAATTTTTTAACTATACTTCTAAAAGATAAAGAAAAAAGATTAGCCATGGGAGCTGAAGGAAAATCATTGTTTTTAAGTAGTTTTACAAAAGAAATTTATGAAGATAAATTATTAAATTTATTTTTTAATATTTTAAATACTAATAATTAAATATTTTTGTAATATTGAGGAGCAAAATGAATTTAATAAATGATAAAAAAAAATATATAAGTTTTAATTTTGAAAATATACCGTTTGTATGTTTTTTAACCTTAATTTTTTTAATGATGTTTGCTCCAACTATTTATACTGAACAAAAAACAATTTTGCTTTTAATCATATTTCTATTTGAATTTTTCAAAATTCTAAACAATAAATTCTCAATTAGTATAAGAACTGCAATTTTAGCATGTATTCTTTCTATATTAGGAGCATTCAGTTTACTTTATTCATTGAATTATGGAAATACAAGAATAAGTGAAGTATTATCACTTTATGTTTTATACCCAACATTAATAACATTTATTTCAAACTCAATAAATAAACCCAATAATGTCATTATAATTATTAAATCCATTTTTATATTTACATTAGTCATTAATTTGTATCAATTATGGTATGTTTTTCATATATTAAGCATTATTAAATATTTTTATTATTTCCCATTGAATTTAAGATCAAGTTATGTAGATAATATATTTATGTTTTTTAGTGATAATACCGCTCAAAATTACTTTATGTTTCCTTTTTTAATAAGTTTTTTTATTTATTCATTAATTTACAAAAAATATCTTATTAATAAAATATTTATTTTAATAACTATATTCATTCAAAGTTTAACATTAATTTTAGTTGGTCAAAGATCAGCTTATCTTTTGGTTTTTCTAACATTATTTTTTTTATCTTTAACATTATTATTTAAATATAAATCAAAGTTTATTTTCCTAATTTTTAATCTCAAGTTTTTATCTTTAAGTTTTATATTTTGTTTAATTTTTTATTTTTCAAATTTTTTTAAATATATCAAAATAATTTTTGATATAAAAATGGCTCAAAATCAAACAAACTCCTATAGCGATCGCTTTTTTCAAATAAATAGACTTTTTGAATGGTGGAAAGAAAAACCTTTGCTAGGATGGGGATTAGGTAATTCAGACCTCAATACAATACGTGATAGAGGCAATCCATGGGCATATGAATCTTACTTTGTTTATTTAATTGGAGCTATTGGAGTAATTGGTTTGTTAACTTATATAAGCACTTTTTTATATTTAATTTATAATTTATTAAATGAAAAAAATTATAATACAGAACAATATTTTAAAGAGTTTAATATATTTGGTAAATCTATTGCAGTTGCGTTATTATCTTTTATGGGACCATGCTTTTTTAATCCATATCTACCAAAATTTGATATGATGTGGATTTTCATTTTACCTTTACTATTATTAAATCAATTTGGTAGCAAATTATATTTAAATATAGATCTCAGAAAAATTTTATTTTTGTATAAAAGGACTTAATAATTTAGTAAACTTCAAATTTGAAGTTTACCTAGTATTAAAATCATAATTTTTAATTGCACTTTGAAAAAGGGGATTTATGAAAAAAATAATCACAGTAATTGGAGCAAGACCTCAATTTATCAAAGCCGCACCAGTTTCAAAAACATTTGAAGAATCTAATAAAATTGATGAAATAATAGTTCATACAGGACAACATTATGATGAATCTATGTCTAATTTATTTTTTAATGAGCTTAAAATAAAAAAACCCTTATATAATTTAGAAGTAGGATCTTGCTCTCATGCAGAACAAACTGGGAAAATATTAAATGGAATTGAAAAAATAATCATAAAAGAAAAACCAGATCTTTTATTAGTATATGGCGATACCAATTCTACAATCGCTGGTGCTTTAGCTGCTTCTAAATTGCATATACCAGTAGCACATGTTGAGGCTGGGCTAAGATCTTTTAATAGAAATATGCCTGAAGAAGTAAATAGAATAGTTACAGATCATCTTTCAGAATATCTTTTTAGCCCTACCGAAATAGCAACTAGTAATTTAATAAAAGAAGGATTAAGCAACAGAAAAATTTTTAATATTGGCGATGTAATGCATGACTCTTGTAAAGAATTTATAAAAGAAGAATATATTACTTATGACATATTAAAAAAATACAATCTTGAAAAGAAAAAATATGTTATTTGTACTATTCATAGAGCAGAAAATACGGATAGTGAAGAAGTGCTATCAAATATTCTAAAAAATTTAGATAAAGTTTCTGACACAATAAATATAATATTTCCTTTACATCCTCGAACTAAAAAAATAATTGAATCCAAAAATTTACTTAATAAAACTAATATAAAATTTATTGATCCTGTAGGCTATATTGAAATGTTAAATTTATTGAAAAATGCTGAATTTATTATTACTGATTCAGGTGGCATTCAAAAAGAAGGATACTTTTTAGGAACGCAAGCAATTGTTCTTAGAAATGAAACTGAATGGACAGAGCTTGTAGATATTAATTGGAATATTTTAGTACCTCCAAATACACAAAATTTTTATCAAAAAATATTAAATTTTAAAACAATAGAGAATCAAAAAAGATCCTCATTTTATGGAAATGGCAATTCATCTCAGCAAATGTTAAATTATATTTTAGAAAACTAAATATTTAATAATTTGGTATAGATACTAATAATTTTATTAACAATAGCATTTGAAGTAAATTCATTCAGATAATCATTATAAGCCTGCCGCCTAAGAACTTCCATTTTATTTTGATCAATTAAAAGATTTTCAATAGCAATGCTTAAATCTAATGCTGAAGCAACTTTAACTAATATTCCTGTTTTTTCATGTGAAACAATTTCACGACAACCAGGAACATCTGTTGTTATAATTGCTCTTCCACAAGCAGCTGCTTCAATTAAAGCTTTTGGAAGTCCTTCCCTATAAGAAGGAAGACAAACGATAGTGCATTTACTTAGTAATAATGCAATGTCATTTCTAAAACCCAAAAATTTTAATGAAGGATTATCTTTTTTTAATGCCTCAATTTCCAAACTTTTTAAAGAAGATGGATTACCAGGGTCTACATCTCCTGCAATCCAGATTTCGTGTAAAAAATTTTTTTTATTTAAAATTCTAGAAGCATTAATTATTTCATGAATTCCTTTTTCTTTTATCAATCTTGCTGGAAATAAAATGATGGGGCATTCTGATTTTGGTAATTCAGAATAATAAGGATAATTGTTAGGATCCACACCACTACCTTTAATTAATTCAATATTATTTTCTTTTATTTTTATAACATCTTTGAAAAAAAAGTAATCATCCATGTTCTGTATAATAAGTTTAGATTTTTTTCCATTAAATAAAAATCTGTATATAATCATTACTAAGTATTTTAATAGTTTATATTTATATTTTTTAGAAATAAATACTGTACCCAAACCCGAAACAGAAAAGATACAACATTTATTTAAAATTCTAAGGGGAATTCCACATAATATTATTGGAATTATTGTTACTAAATGAAATATTGAATTATTCTTAATTCCAAGTTGAAAAGACATTAAGAACGTTTTTATTATCCCAGAAAAAGCAATTTTTTCTCTACTAAAAGGTAAACTAAATACTTTTATATTCTTTTCTAATAAGTAATTATAGCTTTTAACTGAAGGGAATGGCGCATACAATTCCACAGTATCGCCATTTTTTAGTAATTCATTAGCAATATTTATCCTATGAGATATAAAATAATCAGCATTATTTACTATAAAACATATATTTTTTTTCATTTTCAACCAAATAATAAAAAATCACAATCTCCAATATGTTATATAGCTCGATAACATATTTATTTGCTCCCTTTTTAGTTTTGATTTAATATCAATCAAAACAATATTATGAGCCAATCTATCTTTTAAGCTTATAATATTCTCAATAGTAGAAGAAAACTCATCATGAGGTACTGCTAAAAATATAACATCATAATCTATAAAATCTGTTTTTAAGGAAGATAATTCTATTCCATACTCCGAAATTGCTTCTTCTTTATCTGCAATAGGATCAATTACGTCAACATGAAAATTAAAATCTTTCAATGTATTAATAATATCAATTATTTTTGTATTTCTAACATCAGAAACATTTTCTTTAAAAGTAAAACCTAAAATTAACGATTTATAAAACTCACCATTTATAGGTTTATTTTTTAATGTTAACTTAACCGCTTCAGAAGCTACAAACCCTCCCATAGAATCATTAATAGCTCTACCAGAAAGTATAACTTTAGGAATATAACCTAATGTCTCAGATTTATAAGTTAGATAATAAGGATCAACTCCTATACAATGCCCCCCTACTAAACCTGGAACAAAATTTAAAAAATTCCATTTAGTAGAAGCTGCTGCGAGGACATCTGAAGTGTCTATTTTTAATTTAGAGAAGATAACTGACAATTCATTAATAAGCGCAATATTAATATCTCTTTGAGTATTTTCAATTATTTTTGCTGCTTCTGCTACTTTTATACTTGGTGCTATATGAATTCCTGCTTCAACAACGGAACCATATAATTGCGCAAATAACTCTTTTGAATTTTGACTACATCCAGAAACAACTTTTACAATATTTTCGAACTTATGTTTTTTATCGCCTGGATTTATTCTTTCAGGAGAATAACCAAGATGAAAATCTTTACCATATTGTTTTGAAGAAATCTTCTCTATTACTGGCAAGCAATCCTCTTCAGTACAACCAGGATAAACAGTTGATTCAAAACATATATATCTTTTTTCATTAGTCGTTTGTAATACTTTTCCAACTATTTTACACGCTAATAATAAATATTCTAGATCAGGTTTATTACCAATATTAACTGGGGTAGGAACAGCTATAATTATGACAGAACATTGAATTAATTCTGAATACTCTGATGTAAAAAATATATTATCATTTTTTAAAACAGATGGATCTTCTATCTCTCCAGTATAATCTTGACCATGATTTAATTTTTCAATTTTATTTACGTTCGTATCAAAACCAACAACTTTATATTTTCTTGAAAATGATAAAGCTAATGGCAGACCAACATACCCTAGCCCAACAACGCCAATTTTTGTTGAACCATCTTCTAATGCAATAATAATTTCATGTTTTTCCATAGCAAACCTACATTTTATGTTTTAATTTTTATATTATTATATTCAGAAAACCAATTTAAAAAATAAACCAAACCATCATCAATCGATGTTTTAGGCTGAAATTGAACAGCATCATAAAGCTTTTTTACATCAGCATAAGTTGCATATACATCTCCTGGCTGAATTGGTTCATTATTAATAATTGCTTTTTTCCCAAAGTAATTTTCTATTTTAGAAATAACATCTTTAACTAATATCGGAGTGTGATTACCTATATTATATATTTTATATGGGCTTGAGCTTGAAGAAGGTTTGGGGTTTAATGGATCCCAATTTTTATCAGAAGTTGGAGTTATGCCACATAAACGCACAATGCTTTCACTTACATCTTCAACATATGTAAAATCTCTAAGCATATTTCCCTCATTAAATAAATTTAATGATTTTTCATTTAAAATTGCTTCAGCAAATAAATATAGCGCCATATCTGGACGTCCCCAAGGACCGTACACAGTAAAAAATCTTAATCCTGTTACAGGAAGATTAAATAAATGTGAGTAAGTATGTGCCATTAACTCATTACTTTTTTTAGTTGCAGCATATAAACTTATAGGATGATCAACTGTATCATCTTCATTAAATGGAAGCTTTTTATTATTCCCATAAACACTACTACTAGAAGCATAAATTAAATGCGAAGCATTATAATATCTACAACATTCCAATATATTTAGAAAACCTTCAACATTTGATTTTATATATATATCTGGATGTGTAAGACTATATCGAACACTAGCTTGAGCTGCTAAATTGATTACTATATCAAAAGATTTATTTTCTTTAAAAATCTCTATTAATTTTTGTTTTTCTATTATATCAAAAGAATGAAATGAAAAAGAATTATTTTTATCTAATTTTTTTAGCTCTAAAATTCTTTGTTTTTTTAAGTTTACATCATAATAATTATTTAAATTATCAATTCCAATAATCTCGTAATTTTCTAATTCTAATAATTTTTTTATAACATGAAAGCCAATAAAGCCAGCAGCCCCAGTTAATAATATTTTTTTCAACTTACACTCCATTATATGAAAAAAGTTTTTTCCATTCATTCTCTATAAAAATATTCCAACTGGATGTTAAATTTGCTCCTTTAGGAAGATTTAAAGGTAAAGGAACGCCAAATCCTTTTTTTTGTAACTTCGTTATATTACCAGTCAAACGTATCGATAAGGAATCTCGAAGTATTCTTTTATAGATTCCATCTTTAATTTTAAAATCTAATGGTAATGAAGTTCCAAATTCAATTATTCTATAATCTAGTAATGGACTTCTAGCCTCTAACGAATAAGCCATAGTACCTCTATCTACTTTTACAAGCACATCATCTCTTAAATAAGAAACTAAATCTAGTGCGGCTAACTTTTCTTCAATACTACGGTCTTCAAGGGATTGCCAAGAATAATTAGGATGCCATTTCATATTATATGAATATAAATCAGGTAATTCTGATAATTCTAATTGATCTATTTCTAATAAGTCTTTTTTTGGATTTATTGATAAAATAGTATCATATAATTGATATAAATTTTGAGACTTTAAAATTTGATTTATTTTGTAAATTTTAGCATCTATATTAGTTGAATTAATTGAAAACGATTTCAAAATAAATTGAAAAATTTTCTTTCCTAGATTTGAAGAAATTCCATATTTTATCAATTTATCACAACCATAAATAGATCTAATAGCACGATTTATATTATTTAATTTTTTAGTATATGAAAATCTTGGATAACCTAAAAACACCTCGTCACCACCATCTCCAGTTAATACAACAGAAACATATTTTTTTGCTGCTTCTGAAATAGCCATAGTTGGAATTTGTGAACTGTCAGAAAAAGGTTCATCATAATAAAATGGAATTTTAGATATTTGATTATGATAATCAGACTCTTTTAAATGTATCAAGTTTAAAGGAAAGTTCAATTGCTTACATGTATTTTGTGCTATGCTAGATTCATCAAAATTACTATCATCAAACTTTACAGTAAAAGCTTTAACATCTTGTATATTCAATTTTTTGATACTTGATAACACAAGACTTGAGTCTATCCCTCCTGAAAGAAAAGCACCTACAGGAACATCTGCAATAAGCCTGATTTTAGTGGCATCATCTAAGAGTTCTAAAAATTCATCAATAGCATTTTTATAAGAATATTTATATTTATTTTTGTATCCATTAAAAGGATCCCAATACTGTTGCTCTTTTAAATTTTCTAAATAATCATTCCCTAAATTTAATTCAGCAAAAGAGGCTGCATTTAGTTTTTTACATTCGTTATAAATACTTAAATTTGAAGGTATATAGCCCAACCAACGATAAAATGCTAAACTCTGCTGATTAACAGTAAGTTTTAAATTTAGATTGACAATTGCTTTTAATTCAGAAGAAAACACCAAACAATCTTTTGTTTCATACAAATAAAGTGGTTTTTTACCTAAACGATCTCTTGCAAATATAATTTTATTATTTGATGAATCTAAATAAGCCAAAGACATCATACCATTTAATTTCTTACAATAATTTACTCCATATAAATTTAGTCCAGCAAGAATAACTTCTGTATCCGTATTAGATTTGAATTCCCATTTATCAGATAATTCTTTTTTTAAATCAATAAAATTATAAATTTCTCCATTAAAAACAATGGAATTAAAATTGCCATTTAAAAACTGTTTGTTCATAGGTTGGTGTCCCATTGAACTTAAATCAAGAATTGACAATCTTCTTTGACCAAACCAAACATCCCATTTATCAGAGATGTTAAACTTTTCTAATCCCCAATCATCAGGACCTCTATGCGATAGCATATTTAATGCATTTTTTAATGTTTTTTCGTTAAAACGATTTGGCTTAGAAATAACACCAAATATTCCACACATAAATTCTTTCCTTAATGAGTAATTGGATTAATTACAGTTTTATTTTAAATTTTATAAGAAATTATGCTATAAAGCTATATTTAGTAGCATAAAAAATTATTTTTATAGTATAATATTAAAATAAATAAGTAAATTAGAATAATTTCATTTCTAATTTTTAAACTTTAATTATAAGATTTTTAAAAAAATAAAATTGATTACCCACTCACTTTAGGCATAAACTTTGCAACCGCTTTTTTCACTTCATCAAGCCCAGCTTCTTTTGTAATATAAAATACATTTTCATATTTGAAGCCGTTTTCACCACCTTGATTCACTAAATTACTGCTAAAAAAGATAAAAGGAGTTTGAATTTTTTCTTCGCGCAATGCAACTAAAAAGTGCGGTCCTGTCATACGTGGCATACGAACATCACATACGATAGCTACAATTCTTTCACTGATTGGCTTTTTCTCTTCTTGCTGAAAGTACTCTAATGCTTCTAAACCATCACCGGCCTCTATAGATTCCCAGCCAGATTGTTTCATTGCTCTTTTTACAAGACGACGAATATCTTGCTCATCATCAACAATAAGTACAAGTGGTTTATCTTTTCCAGAAAATACTGCAGATGAAACGTTTGCATTATCAGATGAAGATTCATCTTTATCTGATTCATCTTTATGATCTTCTGTTTCTTGGAAACAATTTAATCCTAAGCTAAACATTATATGCGAATCTTGTAAAATTGCTTCAAACTTTGCACTTCCAGGCATTTTATTTGCAAATTTTTCAAGAGTATTAGTCGCAATTTTTTGTTTACCACCAGGAATACAAGCACATTGTGCAGATATCGTAACAAACTCTTCATTTCCATTTATATCAATATAAATAACACTGTTACCTTGTGGAATCACATTACAAAGCTCAGCAAAAGCTGCATTTAACCACATTATAAAGTTAACAGGGTTTGCTAAAACAGCGGGATCATAATTTTCATCTTTGCGTATTTTATTAATAACACCTTGAGTAGTAAAACGATGCACATTTAACATTAATGCATCATCTACCATACTCATTATTTTAGTAATTTGAGTTTCAGAAAGTTTTGGATTTGAAAATTTTCTAAACCAAACAGCAAGGTCTTGGATGTCCTGCATATACTGTAAAGCTTTTTTCATATCTTCTTGTGCAGTAGCATCAGCAAGAGTTGGTGTAATTTGAGTTTGTAAGATTCCGCGGCACATTGTAATAGGATTTATCAACTGATGTGCAATATCTGCACCAATTTCTGATATGGTATTCATGCGAACAGAATAATGTAATTCAGCCTGAGCAGACATTAAGTCCGCCATTTTTTCTCTCATTTGTGCATGTGTACTTTGGAGTTCATCATACATTTTAGTTAAACTAAGATCTGCAATTTCCATACAGATCAATATTTCTTCTCCATTCGGATTAGCAATAACAATTTTATGTAATTTAACTTCTGCAGGAAAAGAACCAACAGGGCCTCTTCTTACTTGCCTTTGAAAGTCGTAAGCCTGCCCTAAACTCATTGCAATATTGAAAAGATCATAAATTAATTTATGATCTTTTTTATCAAAAAGATCGCTAATATTAACTTTTGCTGCCGATTTTCCTGCTCCACCAAACCAAGTTTGTTTTTTAAAAGTAGCATTGCACCAGCGCATAAAATGATCGTCGGGACTGAATAAAGCAATCCCTGTTGAAACATTTTTTAGAATTTGTGCGGCAAGGGCTTTATCTAAATCCTTGCTGAATTCAGCTGACATAGCTAATTTTTTTCCTCAGCTTCAAAAAAATGAAAACTTCTTAACCGACTGTCAAAATCTTTAAATCTTTTTTCAAATCTCATTAAACAAACTATTTCTGTCTTTTTTCCTGGCTGAACTGTTACTATAAAATGATGAAGTCTATCAAAAATAAGTTTAATTCCTAATCCACCACTCGCTCTTTTTCCCATGGATTCCGTTTTTTGATTTTCGTCCATATATTGCATAACTGTTTTTTTAGTTAAAGTACCAAATGGATCACTCACAGAAACACCAAATACTTCACCATCAAATCCCCATTTTACTTTTACTGATTCTTTTTCTTCTAATTCAAAAGACTCATGACGAGCCATAGTTTTTAATCTTGGATTTGCATCAAAAACCGCATTTAATAAAAGCTCATCAGTAAGTTCACAAACTCTTTGAGCATATTGGTGAAAACGCTCTGTATTACCACCTATTTTTAATACAAAGCCTTCTAAATTTGTCAAAGCTTCTCTTTTATCAATTTGATTTTTAATTTTTTTTTCATTAAATATATTAGGAAATCCTAAATGTTTGTCTAAACCAGGATAATCTTTTGTCTCAAACTTTTTTAAAAGTAATATTAATTCGCGTGCATCAAATTCGCCATTGTTTGTAGCAACAAAACATTGAATATTTACACATTCGATAAGGCTTGGAATTACTTTTTGTAAGGTTTCTTGAAGAATAACGATAATTCTACTTTCAGGATAAGCAAAAGAAAACTCTTTTAAAAAATCGACTTTTTTAGCATCTGCAAAAAGAAAAAAACGTTCTTTTTTTTCTTTAGATGCAAATAGTTTAGCATCTTCTTCACTATTACAAGGCTGAAAATCTACTCCTGCTGAACGAGTTAACATTCCAAGTTTATTTTGAAAGGCTATGGAATCAGGCAAAAAGCAGACAACTTTCAAGCAGCTTCTCCCTTAAATCTTTTTATATTTGAAGAAATAAAATAAAAATATTCATTGGGTTCAAAATCAATTTCTAAATCAAGACCATCTTTGCTTTTCATGATTAAATTAAAATCATCATAGCTATCTAAAATTGGTATTTCTTTTCCAAGAGTAAGCAACAAAGTTTCATGTGTATCGTTAGAAGGACAATAAAAATTTGCTTGAATGCTTTCCACTCTTGTTTTTTCACTTAAAAAATCACTTATATTAAATTGCTCAACCAACCAGCGTGGTACGTTTATGTAGACACACATACCATCTTTAAAACTGTCAAGAATTTTATACCAAGCTAAAATGCCGCAAGAGTTTGCTCTTTTCACTTTTGAAAAATCAAGACGTATTACTTTGTCCTTTGAATTAGCAAAAGCTTGTTCCAGTCCCTTTTTGATATTATCAATTGAGGACTCTTCATTTAAGAGACCTGAAAACTCAATAGTTGTATTATTTACTACCACTTCCATCCCTTGCACCTCAAAAGCAGACGACATATTGATGTTCATTTATCGGTCTTAAAAATGACCTCTTTAGTTTATCCAGAACTTGCTACATTTAACGCCCAATCCTATAAGTATTAGGTTGGCCTTTTTGGGCTCTCTTTCAAAAGATCATCTCATCTTACTTTATTATTTCCCTTTTAGGAGATTCTACTATGTCTACACGGATAGAAACAGATAGCATGGGCGAAATTGCCGTGCCACAAAATGCATACTGGGGAGCTCAAACCCAAAGAAGCTTTCAAAATTTTAAAATCAGCGGCGAAAGATTTCCACGAGTATTTATAAGAGCTTATGGTCTAGTCAAAAAAGCGGCGGCACAGGTAAATAGCCAATTAGGGGAACTCGACTCACAAAAAGAAAAATTTATCAGTCAAGCCGCTGACGAAGTTATTGCGGGTAAACATGACGACCATTTTCCGTTAGTTGTTTGGCAAACAGGATCCGGCACTCAAACAAATATGAATTTTAATGAAGTCATTTCAAATAGAGCGATTGAAATAGCTGGCGGCGAAATTGGTAGCAAAAAACCAATTCATCCAAATGACGACGTAAATAGAGGTCAAAGTACCAATGATAGTTTTCCAACAGCAATGCATGTTGCTGCTGCCATTGCTATTTATGAAAACTTTATTCCATCAATAGATAAAATTATTGGAACCTTTGAGAAAAAAACAAAAGAATTTGAAAAAATTATTAAAATTGGAAGAACACATCTTCAAGATGCAACACCTTTAACTCTTGGTGATGAAGTAAGTGGCTGGGTTATGCAGCTTAAAATGTGCAAAAAAGCAGTCTTAAATTCTATGGAAATGGTTTGTGAGCTTGCAGCAGGGGGGACAGCCGTTGGTACAGGCCTAAATTCACATAAAGATTATGCTAAAGGCATAGCAAAAAAACTATCCGAATTTACAAAAATTCAGTTCGTAACAGCTCCAAATAAATTTCAAGCTTTGGCAGGACAAGAAGCTCTTGCAAATTTGTCTGGCGCTCTTAACACAACTGCAACCGCATTTATGAAAATTGCAAACGACATTAGATGGCTTGCAAGTGGTCCTCGTTGCGGAATTGGTGAAATATCTATTCCAGAAAATGAACCCGGAAGTTCTATTATGCCAGGCAAAGTGAATCCGACTCAAAGCGAAGCTGCCACTATGGCTTGTTGCCAAGTTATGGGGAATCACGTTGCTGTTACGATAGCTTCAAGCCAAGGTAACTTTGAACTTAATGTCTTCAAACCTGTGATTATTCATAATGTACTTCATTCTATTCGATTGCTTTCAGATTGTTTTATTGGCTTTGAAGAACATTGCGCTTCAGGGATAAAAGCAAATCAAGAAAGAATTAATGAATTAATGCAAAAATCATTAATGCTTGTTACAGCACTAAATACACATATTGGGTATGATAAAGCAGCTAAAATTGCTAAGACTGCTCACCATAATGGAACAACTTTAAAAGAAGAAGCCATTGCACTCGGCTATTTAACAGCCGAACAATTTGATGCATGGGTTGACCCAAGTAAAATGCTTTCTCCTCATGGAAAATAAATAAACTTTAAGGCACTAATGATAATTTAGTGCCTTTTTTATTTACCAATCCATTGAATGTATAAGACCCCAGGCTTGCCCGCTTGGCTATTTGTCCCTTGGTTTCCATTTGTACCGTTCGTACCAAAAGAGCCACTTTGACCTGATGTCACCTGAGCACTTCCATTTCCGCCTAATCCTCCTTGCCCAACTTGAACGTCGATGGTTTCTCCAGGAGTTACTTTAATTGTTACTTCCTCAACAAGAGCATGAAATCCTGTTTGACCATTTCCTCCATCACCACCTTTTCCTCCAAAATAAGTTTCAGTAGAACTATCTCCAATATTATCAACAACTGCTTTACCACCGTTCCCGCCAGTTCCTCCATTACCACCTACAGCGCCTAAACAAACATCTGTATCTGTATAAGGACTTATTTTAATATTATTATTTAAATTACTTTTATTTTCATTTGCTACAGAAAACTTATAACTTCCAAAATAAGATTGTTCACCTAATCCACCAGCTCCACCAGATACAGTTGCACTTTCAGCTTGTGGATATCCTCCGTTAGAATGAAGTGCATTATACCAAGTATTATTGATAGAATACCTTCCTAAAAACCCTTGTTGACCTGAATTCCCAGACCCGTTATTTGCAGATCCTCCATTAGATCCATTTCCACCCCAAGAAGCTCCGCTCCAATTTCCATCATAAAATTTTGCGCCAGCACCACCAGCTCCACCGCCTCCACCACCATTTCCGCCAGAACAACCAATAATTTTTACTGAAGTGACAAGTTCTGGAACTGTCCAACTTCCTTTAAAAGTTGAATAACTCCCATCTTTGTTTTTAGTAGCCATAAATAATTTTGAATTTAGATTATTTGGTATGGAAGGTGAATTTACTTCTGGAGGTTTTACAACCAGCTTATCATCTTTACCTTGAACACAACTTGTTAATAAAAAAATGGTTACAGAACTTAATAAAATACTATTTTTAAACATAAATTACCTCCAGAATGCTTTGACAAAACAAAAAAATAGTTAATTTGATTCATCAAAAAAAACCGCAGACAATATTTTAATCTTCTTTTTAATTGGATGAATTGATTATAAAAGAAAATGGATTCCTTTTTTTACAGATTGCTATTTAGAAGAGTAAGTATATAAACTAATTGTCATAAATTGAAGCTGAAAATTAATTTTTTGCTTTTATTTTCAGCAGGATTTAAATCGGATTAAATATCAGGAGAAGATAAAGTTATGTCTGGAACAGATGAAATTAAGCATATTTTAAACACCCCATCATCGACTACTTATCAAAACCTAGAGGAACTTAAATCAATCATCCATAAAGAAAGAGAAACTTTTTTTAACATGGTTGGCGTGGACGGCAATAGGGTACCTGATCTGAACATATTTACACATGAAATTATTGAAGAAATACGCATTCGTTTTAGTGGTAAAAAATCACCTTTACAAGAATGGTTAAAGTCTCTTCGTAATATATCGCCTGAAGAGCGCAAAAATGCAGGCGCTTTTATTAATGAATTAAAAAATGAAATAGAAAGTAGTTTAAAAAACTTCTTAGAAACATGGCGCAGTGAATCCGAAACAAAAAAATTATCCTTAGAAATAGATGATATTTCTCTTCCATTACCAAAATTAAATATTGGTTCACGACACCCTGTTTCTGCAGTCATGCGCGATCTAATGGAACCATTTCAAAGAATGGGATTTTCAATAGTAGATGGGCCTGAAATTGATAATGATCTTTATAATTTTGACACTTTAAATGTGTTAAAAGATCACCCCGCTCGTGAAATGCAAGATACTTTCTTTTTAGCAAGTGAATGGGTTTTAAGAACACACACAAGTAACGTGCAAAGCCATGCCATGATGGAAAGAAAACTTCCTTTAAAAATTGTATGCCCAGGATGCGTTTATCGAAACGAATATGATATGACACACCTTCCTTCTTTTAGACAAATTGAATGCCTTGTTGTTGATAAAGGTATTCATATGGGTCATTTAAGACATACTATTAATGAAATGCTCAATGCCGCATTTGGTCGTCCTGTTAAGTTACGTTTTCGTTCAAGTTACTTTCCTTTTACTGAACCGAGCGCCGAAGTTGATGTTGAATGTCAACAATGTTTTGGAAAAGGCTGTAGAAGCTGCAAGAATACAGGCTGGTCTGAAATTGGAGGCTGTGGTCTTGTAAATAAAAAAGTGTTGGAAAGCTGCGGAATTGATTCTTCAGTTTATAGCGGATTTGCATTAGGATTTGGAATTGATCGAATGGCAAAAGATCGATTTGCCATTGCCGATTTACGGTCTATGCTTGACGGGGATGTTTCCTTTTTAAAATCATTTTCCTTGTCTTAACACTATAAACAGATTAATAAAAAGGTAACAAACATGCTAGCAAGTTTAAAATTTGTCGAAAAATTCATCTCCCTTCCTAAAGTAACAAAAAATATAAATATAAATGGTATCCCTACAGCTATATCTTCATACGATATTGAAAAAATAAATCCACTTTTAACAAGACAAGGGTTTGAAGTGGATAGTGTTATTAAAAAAGGAGAAGGTTTAGAGACTGTTGTTGTTGGTAGAATTGAAAAAACAGAACCACATCCTAATGCCTCAAAACTTCAAATTTGCCAGGTTAATGTTGGCAATAATATAATAAATCAAATTATTTGTGGCGCTAAAAATGCAAGGCAAGGATTGTATGTTGCTGTTGCTTTGCCTTCAACTAAACTACCAAATAATCTAGAAATAAAATCATCTAAAATTCGCGATATTGAAAGTAACGGAATGCTTTGTTCTCGTGAAGAATTAGGCCTACCAATAAAAGCAGATACAGATGGTGATGGAATTTGGGAAATTGAAGAAGATAGTCAAGGAGGAGTATCTAGCTCTGTATTAATTCATCAATTAGGAAAACCTATTTTTGAGGTTCTTGGCATTTCAGACACTATACTAGAACTCAGCGTTACACCAAACAGACCAGATATGTTATGCCATGAAGGTGTCTCGAAAGAACTTAAAGCTGCTTTCACTTACGCAAATATTCCCTTTAAATTAAACGAAGATAATAGTTATTCAAATAAAATATCTATTACAGAAGAAAAAATTAAAAATGACGCGATAAATCATTCCTCAGTAAATTGTGCGGGAATTTCATTTTCTGCAGAAAATCATTTAGGAACACCAGCTTTTTTTATGCTTATAGATTCAACTCAGGTAAAACCAAGCCCTGCTTGGCTTAGAATTTTACTTGAAAATTTAGGACAAAATTCAATAAATAATATTGTTGATGCTTCAAATTATATTCTTTTAGCTCATGGACAGCCTAGCCATGCTTTTGATCTTGAAAAATTATCTTCGCAAGATCCAAAATCAAAAAAATTAATATTAAGAAAAGCAAAACAAGGTGAAAAATTTACGGGATTAGATGGCAAAGAGAGAGAGCTTAACGATACTGACGAAATCATAAGTGATATTGAAGGAACTCAAGGTTTACTTGGTGTATTAGGCGGTGAACATTCTAAAGTAACAGAAACAACAAAAAAGATAGTTGTTGAATTTGCGAATCCAAACCCTGTTTCTGTAAGAAGATCATCCCGACGCCATGCACGACAAACAGATGCAAGCTTTATGTTTGAAAAAGGAATCGATGCTTCTGCTCGTTATCAAGCAGCCGCTGAATATCTTGGTCTAATATCAAGTGAGCAAAGTATAAAACCAATTTATTGCGGAACAGTTCACTCACAAAATTTGAATAAAAAACCCGAAATTAAAACTGAATTTCCTAAAATAGAAATTGAATTTAATTCGCTCGCACAAGAAAAAATATTAGGTGCCCATATAATAGATTTCGATAAACAATTGAATATTTTAAAATCCCTAGGTTTTGAATTATCTTCTATTGCATCTCAAGCTTTTAAAGTAACAGTCCCAAGCTGGAGGTCTCATGATATTGTTGGTGAAGCAGATCTTGTAGAAGAATTCATTCGTGTTGTCGGAATTGATAATGTTCCTTCTACCCCAATGATATCTCCAACAAATGTAAGTTACGATGACCCTCATTATAAATATTTAGAAAAAATAAGCGCTCGGTGTACCTCTTTAGGTTATAATGAAGTCATTAGTTTACATTTTATGAGAACAGATGATTACGAAAAATTAGGTTTAAAATCTATACTTTCTCTTGGAGAACCTGTAGCATTATTAAATCCAATTATTGGCGATGAACCTTTATTGCACAACACTCTTATTCCTGATTTATTACGTAAAGTAACTCGAAATTTAGGTTACGGAACAAAAAGTGGACAACTGTTTCATTCTTGTAGAACATTCCAAAATTATGATGTTTCAGGAAAAAGAGTTTTTGTACAAAACGGGGAAAGCATTGGATTACAAAAAGAATTCAATCAAAAAATAGAAGACAATTTAGAGTATCATTATTCTCAAGGCTATGCTTACTCTAGAGAAAAAACCCAAGAGGGAAGGCCAGTAGAAACACCACGCTTAGCAGGGGTTGTTTTTGGAAATAAAACTGAGAAAACATGGCAAAATTCTTCTGAAACAAATTGGTCGTTACATGACATTATTGCCCATGTAACTGATTTAGTGACAAGCCTTGGAAGCGAAATTAGTGTCGTAAAAATATCTGATACAATTGATAATTCCACAGAATGTAAATTTCATCCTTTTGCAAAAGCATTACATCCTGGCAGAAGAGTTGGTTTCTATATTTTAGATGAAAACAATCAATCTATTTCTCTAGGTTGGGCAGGGGAATTGCATCCTAAAACAATGAGAAATTATGATATTGATGTTTCCTGTTTTGTTTTTGAAATAAATATAGCTGTTTTAATACGTTCCTTAAGCAAACCTAAAAATGTGAAAAGACGCGTTGCTATAACACAAAGATTCCCAACAATATCTCGTGATTTTGCTTTTTTAATAGACGATAGTGTAACAGCAAAAGAATTAAATGAAGTTGTTATAAAATCTTTGGAACCTTTAATTATCAATGAAACTCCTGCTTTAATACAAGCAGTAAATATTTTTGATATATACAAAGGTAAAAACATTGCTGAAAACAAAAAATCAGTCGCTTTTCATATTTCATTAGAGCCAACGGAAAGAACATTTAACGATAAAGATATTCAAAAAATTACAAACACGGTAATTAAAGCTGTAACCTCTGAATTAAGAGGAGAATTAAGGGGATAGTTTATTTTTTATAAATAAACTATCTTTTTCAGTTACCAAAATTCCGTCATAAGCTCATCTCTTTTTTTTTATAAATAAATAGTAATATTATTATATTCTTTTTTTTATTTATTTTATTTATTATATGGAAATGAAATTGAAAACTGAAAATAATAATTCTATTTTAAAAAAATGGGAAATATATCCATTATTAATTTTATTTCTTATTATTCATTTTCTATGGAGTAAACATTTTCCTATAGCAGATGTTGAAGCTTATTATTGGGATTGGTCAAGAAATTTAAGCCTTTCTTATTTTGACCATCCTGGTGCTGTTGCCTGGATTTGTCGTTTAGGAATTTTTATTACTCAAAATGAAAATAACTTACGTTTTTTTGTCCCTATTTTTAATTTAATTACTATAATATTTTTAATTTTATCCTTGAATAAAATTTTAACAATAAAAAACAAAGAAACAACAATTAAACAAATTTTATATTTAGAAATTTTATGGAATATAATACCTGTATTTAGTATGCAAAGCTTTATTCTTATGCCAGACTTTGCGCTACTGACATGCCTATCTATAGTGTTATTTTTATCTTTAAAAATTTTAGAAATTATTCATTACGAAAATAGAATTCCTATCAAATATGTTATTTTATTAGGGGTATTTTCAGGGCTTGGTTTCAATTCTAAATATCACATGATACCAATTACTTTTTTAATTATTTTTACATTAACTCAAATAATTAATCTTAGTAGAAAAAATTTATTTACTTTTTTATCTATTTTTATAACAAGTTTAATAATTACATCTATGCCAACAATTTATTGGAATCTAAATAACAAATTTATTTCTTTTATTTTTCAATTAAATCATGGTTTTGGTGTTTTTGATTTTTCTTTTAAAAATTTATTTCTTTACATAATAGAATCATCAATCTATATTACTCCCATTTTATTTTTTTATGGTATAAAAAATATATATTTTATCAATAAAAAAATAAATAAAATTGAATTTCATGAAAAAATTATTTTAATTGCGCTCTCTCCTATATGTGGAATTTTTATAATTTTTTTAATTGCTTCTCTTTTTGATTATGTAGCTCCATATTGGATTTCACCAGCTTTTTTGTTACTTTTACCGTTTTTTGCAATAGAAATGAGCGATTGGAAGTTTAATAAAATATTCATTCCACTATTTCTAATACCTTCTTTTCTTATTCCAAGTAGTCTTTGTTTTAAAGAAGTCAGAAAAAAAATTGTGAGTATTTCCGATGGAAATGCAGGATATAAATTGTTCTTTTGGTATTTAATTAATAATGACAAGATAGATAAGCTTGCAGGGATAAAGCTGCCAAAGTCTATTACACCAGAAGAGTTAAATAACAGAGGGTGTAATCAAAATGACAATATTTTAGCTTCATTAAATTGGACTTGGACATCCCAGCTTGCTTATCACCTAAAAGGTCATCCTTATGTGTACAATTTAAACTTTGAGCAAAAATCATATTATTCTATTAGGGATGACTTTAAAAAATTTAAAAACTGCAAAATTACATTAATTACAACAGAAGAATTAATGACAAATAATTTATATAAAATAGAAGAAATTGATTATTTAAATGTCATTAAAATCAAACAATTTGAAAAAAAAGAAGAATATGGAAAAATAAATATCCTAAAAGGAATATTTGTAGGTGATGATGAAAGCCTTTCCACAGCCGATAATTAAGATAATAACGATTTAAAAAACTCTAACTCTTTATTCAATGAAGTAATAATACTTTCAGCCTTTTTAAAGCCATGACCTTCTCCTTCAAAAATATAAACTTCATTATATATTTTATTTTTATTTAATTCATTTACAATTTTATTTGTTTGACTAACATGAACAACAACATCTTTATCACCATGGAAAAATATAATGGGAGATTTAATATTATTGGCAAAGTTTAAAGGGGAACGATTAAAATATTTTTCACGCTCTTTTTCTACAGAACCACCAATTAAACCTTGATCATAATATGCTTCAAATTTATGAATATGTTCTGTCATAGCAATAAGATCGGCAATGCCATAGGTACAAGAACCGCATTTATAAATATTATGAAAAGCGAGTGAAGAAAGTACTGTTAATCCTCCAGAACTACTTCCAGCGATTATCAATTTATTTTTATCAACTTTATTATTATTACAGAGATAAAGAGCCGCATCAATACAGTCTTCTACATCTCTAATACCCCATTGCCCTTTTAATTGTTCCCTATAATTCCTTCCGTACCCTGTACTTCCCCTGTAATTTACTTCTAAATAAGCAAAACCTCTGCTGGTATAATATTGAACTTTTGGATTAAACATAAAATCAGCATTTGCAGTAGGTCCACCATGAACTTTAACAATTAAAGGTGGTAATTGATCATCTGAATAAGAATAATTTGGATTTTTAGGTTTATAATAAAATGCATATGCTACTTGATCATCTCTTGTTGGAAATTCAATCAATTCAGGCAAGGAAATAAAATCTTTTTGAAAAATATCACCAATAGAATTTCTCAATACCTTAGTTTTTTGAATTGATTCATAATTAGATAAAATAACTGCTAAAGGTAATGTTTCAGACCCTCCAAAAAAAGCAACGCAGTTATTTTTTGCTACAATATTATATATGCATGTTAATGAATTACTTACTTCGCTAAATGATTTTTCATTTATATGAATTACTCCCGTTTTCCAAATTCCTTTCTCACAATAACTTGAAATTATTTTATTTTCATCAATAAAATCAAAACATCGAGTTCCAGAAATCCACATTGGCCTCCCAAAATCAGCCTCTCTAGTATATATATTCTCTAATTTAGAATCTGTTACTTTATAAATATTCCAAAAACCTGTAATATCTGAAGAAACAAATAATTCATTTTTAGAACTCCAGGTAGGCTGATAAAATGATTGTTTTGATTCAATTGAAATCCGCTTTTTATTTGAAATAATTCCTTGTAAATTAACATCTGCAATCCACAACTCAGTGGCATCCCAAGGCATATTAGGATGATCCCATTGCAACCAACTTATTTTAGTTCCGTTAGGACTTATTGTTGGACTGCTGTAAAAATCAGAGCCTGTAAATAATACAGTTGTTTTTTTGCTCTGTAACGATATTTGAACAATTTCTGTTGGTGGAAATTGAGACTTTTTAGAATCATCTTTTCGAATACAATATAAATATTCATGCCTTGGATCAGCATGAAAATCAGCAAATCGTCCTTCAAAATATTCAGTAATAGGTTTAATTACATTTGATTTTAAATTTTTATGATAAACAATTCCATCTTTAGAATTAGAAAAATAAAGTTGTTGATCTCTTACAAAAAAAGCACCACCACCGTAACCATGAACGGATGTACCAATACTAAATTCTTCTGGTGTTTCATCTTGATAAGTGCCATTTTGATGATAGGACACAATGACAGATCGCCCTTTTTCATTTGGTCGTGATTCAATCCAGTAGATTATTCCATTATCAATATGTATATCTGTAAAAGAAAGTGATTTACTAGCAATGATCTCTGATGTGATAGGAGATATCCAAGAGCCAAAATTAGCATGAGTTCCAGATGCTATCATTTTTAATCCTATTCGAATGCTGTTTAAATTAAAGCCTTTGTATAAAATAGACTTTGAAGTTCTTAATATACAATTTAGAATCTTTCTTTGCATCAAATTTTTTTAAAAGGGATTTATGTGAAAAAAAACATAATATTTATAATAATTATTCTAACTATATTTGGATTATCTAGTCTCATAAACTTAAGTCAAACAAAAGATAACCCAACAGATGCAATCATTATGAATTTAATTCAGTTAAATATTGAAACAATTAAAAATCTCAACATAACTTATCCAATTTTATCCCCTATTTTATTTTCTCTTTTATTTTTTATATTAACCATAGCTTATATCCCTTTTATTGGTCCTGTTTTTGTTTTATGTTCAGGTGCTCTTTTTGGTCCTATTTTAGGGGCCATTTTATTTTCTTTTGTAGTGAGTTTATCTTATACAGCATCTTTTTTAATATCTAGACAACTTTATTTAAAATATAAGAAAAATAAAAAAAAGAACCCAAAATTACAAAAAATAATTCATGGCTTTGAAAAAGACGGCTGGTTATATTTATTATCTGTTCGATTTGCTGGGGTAATTCCAGCAATTGCTGTCAATTTAGGTATGGGTTTAACAAATATTCCCGCTTGGCAATTTTATATTGTCACACAAATTGGTACCTTCCCTATTATACTTGTTTATTCATTTGCAGGAAGCAAAATTGAAAGCTTAAAGAGTTTAAATGATTTTATCTCCCCATATTTTTTATTATTTATGATTTTTTTATCTATATGCCCCATATTAATTAAGATAATAAGTGACTATGCAATTGTAAAACTAAAAAAACGTTCAAAAAAAACTTGACAGAAGGCATTTAATAATGCAATTATAGTCCAATTTTTGGCTCGGCGACGATGCATCTCGCCGTACCTTCAATTTTTCCTATTATGTTTTAAAATTCAATATTGTAATGGAGAAGATATGCGGGCATCTCTTTTATTAGAGGATGGCACGGTTTTTCACGGCCAAGGTTTAGGAATTAAGACTGATATTGTTGGTGAAATTGTATTTAACACCGCAATGTCTGGTTATGAAGAAGTCATTTCAGACCCTTCTTACTTAGGTCAGATTGTCTTATTTACTACAAGTTATATAGGAAATACGGGAATAACACGTGAAGATTTAGAATCTCATAAAATGTTTGCAGAAGGAATGATCTGTAAAAATATTTCCTTAATCCCAGATAATCATCGTTCTAAAATTTCATTAGACTGTTACCTAAAAGAGCAGAATAAATGTGCTATTTATGATATAGATACTAGACTTATTACTCATAAAATAAGAGAAAAGGGATGCATGTCAGCAATCCTTTCCACAGAAGATCACGACATTTTATCATTAACAAAAAAATTAAATAAATTTCAAAAATTATCTCAGACCAATGCTGTCGAAATATACCATCAAGAAAACCCCATCCCAAAGGTTCCCTATTTTAATAAAAATATTTCTAAAAAATATAAGGTTGCTGTATTAGATTTTGGTATAAAGCAAGGAATATTAAATTCTTTAACAGAGCTTAATTGTGAGCCTGTATTTTTTTCTCCTTCAAGTTCAATTGAAGATATTAAAGCCATCCAACCGGATGGCATTTTTTTTAGCAATGGACCAGGAGATCCCACCATCTTAGCTAAAGAAACAAATATCATTTCTGTTATGAAAGAATTACTCGCAAGTTATCCTTGTTTTGGAATTTGCTTAGGACATCAATTAATTGGTCTTTCATTTGGTGCTTCCATTGAAAAACTAAGATTTGGCCATCATGCCATAAATCATCCAGTAAAGTCTTTAAATCCTGAATCACCTAAAGTTTTAATAACATCTCAAAATCATAATTATATTGTCAATATTGAAAATATTTCAAATATATTTGAAGCAACCTATATTCATTTAAACGATGGTACTTTAGCTGGTATGAAACATAAAAATCTACCCATATATTCTGTGCAATTTCACCCGGAATCAAACCCAGGGCCTCGAGATGCAGAACCTATTTTTAATGATTTTATAAACTCTATGCAAATGAACAGAATATAACGGAGAAAGTCATGCCAAAAAGAAATGATATAAATAAAATTCTCATTATTGGTTCGGGTCCAATTCAAATAGGTCAAGGCTGCGAGTTTGATTACTCTGGAACTCAAGCATGCTTAGCTCTTAAAGACGAAGGGTATGAAGTTGTTCTTATCAATTCAAACCCTGCTACCATTATGACTGATAAAGAAACAGCAAATAAAGTTTATATAGAACCATTAACAATAGAATCAATTACAAAAATAATTGAAATAGAAAAACCCGATGCTATTTTACCAACTATGGGTGGTCAAGTTGCTTTAAATTTATTTATGGATCTTTATAAATCCGGAATTTTAGAAGAACATAACGTAAAAGCGATTGGAGTGAACCCTAAAACAGTAGACTTAGCTGAAGATAGAAGAGAATTTAAAAATCTTGTTACCTCTATGGGCTATGACGTCGTGCGTGGGGACTTAGTTTCAAATAAAACAGATGCATTTAAAGTTGCAGAAGAACTTTCTTATCCTTTAATCATTCGAGCCTCATTTACTTTAGGAGGAACGGGTGGTGGAATCGCATTCAATTCAACTCAATTTGAAGAGCTTGTCGATGCCGCATTTGCTGCCAGTACGCACGCAGAAATCTCTATTGAAGAATCTATCATTGGCTGGAAAGAATACGAACTTGAAGTCATGAGAGATAAAAATGGGAATTTTGTTGTTATTTGCGGAATAGAAAACGTAAATCCAATGGGAGTTCACACTGGAGATTCCATTACAGTCGCTCCTTGTATGACACTTACAGATAGAGAATATCAACAATTACGTAACAGCTCAAAAAGAATTTTTGAAGAAATAGGAATGGAAACAGGTGGAGCAAATATTCAATATGCCATTCATCCTGATACAGGAAGAGTTGTTGTCATTGAAATGAACCCACGTGTTTCTAGAAGTTCTGCCCTTGTTTCTAAGGCAACAGGATACCCTATTGCACGCATCTCTGCGAAATTAGCAGTTGGCTTAACTCTAGATGAAATTAAAAATGAAATTACTAAAGTAACAAGCGCTGCTTTTGAACCTTCGATAGATTATGTCGTCGTAAAAATACCCCGCTGGGATTTTGAAAAATACAAAGAAGCTGACAACAGGCTTGGAATTCAAATGAAATCCGTTGGCGAAGTTTTAGCTTTTGGCTGTTCTTTTAAAGATGCCTTTCAAAAAGCCTGGCGTTCCCTTGAAAAAAATATTGATGGTTGGTCTCGTAGTAAAAAAGAATATTCCATTTCTGAGCTAAAAATTCTTTTAAAAACACCTACACCTGCTTTATTTGATTATATAAAAGAAGCATTTTATAAAGATATGGATATAGAAGAAATTTATTCTTTAACTGGTGTTGGAAAATGGTTTTTGTATCAATTATATGATTTGTATCTATTAGAAAAAGATCTTTTAAAAGAAAAATATCCGCTTTCAATTGATAAATTAACAAGAGCAAAAAAAGATGGATTTAGTAACACACAAATAGCAAAATTAATTTCAACAGATAAAAAATTAATAGAACAACAACTTAATGATTTTAATATTAAGCCAACATTTAAAATGGTTGATACCTGTGCTGGTGAATTTGAAGCCAAAACCCCTTATTATTTTAAAACTTATGAAACTCAAAATGAAAATCGAATTTCTAATAATAAAAAAATTGTAATTTTAGGAAGTGGACCAAATCGAATAGGACAGGGCGTCGAATTTGATTATTCTTGTGTTCATGCTGTTAAAGCGGCACAAGAATTAGGATTTGAATCCATTCTCGTTAATTCAAATCCAGAAACAGTAAGTACCGATTTTTATATTTCTGATAAATTATATATGGAGCCTTTAATTGAAGAAGACGTATTAGATATTTTAAATCAAGAAAAACCATATGGTGTTTTTATTCAATTTGGCGGCCAAAGCCCTTTAAAGCTTGCAAAGTGCATTGAAAAAGCAGGATATAAAATTTTAGGAACTTCTTTTAATTCACTTGAGCTTGCTGAAGATAGAGAGTTATTCGGAAAAGTATTAAGTAAACTAAATATTAAAGCCCCCCCGTTTGGAACAGCAAAAAGTATAGAAGAAGCTTTAAAAATTGCAAACGACATTTCGTATCCCGTTTTAGTACGCCCTTCTTTTGTATTAGGCGGTAGAGGAATGGCAGTTGTTTATAATAAAAATCAATTATTAAATTATTTTGAAAAAGCATTAAAGATAGATACCACAAAACCCGTTTTAATTGACAAATATTTAGAAGGGGCTATTGAGTTTGATATCGATCTTTTATGCGATGGCAATGATGTATATATTCCAACCGTAATGGAACACATAGAAGAAGCAGGAATTCATTCTGGCGATAGTTCATGCATTATCCCCTCAATCAGCGCAAAAGAAATGCATTTAAATAAAATAAAAGAAATTTCCAAAAATTTAGCTTTAGAATTAAATACAATTGGCTTGATGAATATACAAATTGCAATTTATCAAGACGAAGTATATGTTCTTGAAGTAAATCCAAGAAGCTCAAGATCAATTCCATTTGTTTCAAAAGCCACACAAGTTCCTATGGCTAAATTAGGTGCATATCTTTGTTTAGGAAAAAAATTAAACGAATTAGTTATACAAAATGAAATATTAAATACCGAAAAATATTTTATTAAGGTACCTGTTTTTCCTTTTCAAAAATTCCCAAATTTTACACCAATACTTGGCCCAGAAATGCGTTCTATTGGTGAAATAATGTCAAATGCAAATAACTTAGGTGAATTATTTGCAAAAGGATATATATCTGCAGGTCTTAATTTGAATAAAGATGGGCATATTTTATTATGTGCAAATGAAAATTATTTAAGTAATTTAAAAGAAAATATCGGTTTAATTTCAGAAATATCTAACAAAATTATTCTTGTTCAATCAAAAAATAATTCTGATCAAAACATCATAAATCAAATAAAAAATAATCAAGTATTAATGGTGATTGCTCCCTATGAAGATGCATTTTTAGAGAATAATAATGATTATTCATTTATTACAAAACTTGCTGTTCAATATAAAATTCCAATTGCTTCAACAATAAGATCCATAGAAGCCTTAATACAAGCCGTTCTATTTTTAAAAAGAGGTTCTTTATGAAATTAAAAGGTCGTTCTTTATCAACATTACTTGATATTTCTCAAAATGAATTCTTTTATTTGCTAGAACTATCTCATAAAGTAAAAAAAGAAAAACGAGATCGTATTTTTCCAAAAAGACTGATCAATAAAAATATTGCTTTAATTTTTGAGAAATCAAGCACCCGAACAAGATCTTCTTTTGTTGTAGCCGCTCATGATGAAGGAGCGAATGCAGAATTTTTAAACAGAAACGATATTCATTTTGGAAAAAAAGAATCTGTTAAAGATACAGCACGTGTTTTAGGAAGATTATTTGACGGAATTATGTTTCGTGGCTTTGAACAAAAAACTCTCGAAGATCTCATTCAATATTCAGGAGTTCCTGTTTGGAATGCTTTAACAGATGATCATCACCCAACCCAAGCATTGGCAGATATTATGACTTGCCAAGAAAAACTTGGAAACTTAAAAGGAAAAAAAATTGTTTACTTAGGTGACGGAGCCAATAATGTTGCACATTCACTTATGATTGCATCTTGCTATGCAGGAATGCATATTGTTATTTGTTCTCCAGAATCAAGAAGACCAAATGATTTTATTATAAAAGAATGTTTGAAAATAAATAAAGAAACAGGTTCCATTCTTGAATTTGAAACCTCTCCCATGAACGCTATCATTGATGCAGATTGTTTATATACTGATGTTTGGATATCAATGGGAGAAGAAGAAAATAAAGAAGCTAAAGAGCGTATAGAATTATTAAAACCATATCAAATTAACAGTGAAATAATGGCAGCAACAAAAAACAAAAATACTTTATTTTTACATTGTTTACCTGCAATCAAAGGTATGGAAGTTACAGAAGAGATTTTTGAATCAATGAATAGCGCTGTATTTGATCAGGCAGAAAACAGAATGCACACAATAAAGGCTCTTTTAATTGCAACGATGCAAGATTAATTTTTAATTGGTTGAAACCATCTTTCATTTCGAAATGATGGTAAAAAGGATCCTTCTTTATCATAAGTTGAATAAGAAATTAAAAATGCTCTACCATAGATACGATCTTGATCCATAAATCCCCAGAATCTACCATCTGAAGAATTATCTCTATTGTCACCTAATACAAGCAATTTATTAGGTGGTACAACCCAAGTTTGTGTTTCAGCATCCGTTAAGCTGTTCCATTTTCTTTTTAAAATATAATGAGGGTATTTGCTAAATCCAGATTCAACAAAAAGGTTAAAACTATCAGCTGTTTCTCCACCACCCAAATTTTCGAGCGGAGTTCTGTCAATCTGAAGTTCTTGTTTTGCTAAAACACCATTTATTGTTAAAATACCGTTTGCAAATGTTATTTTATCTCCAGGAAGGCCAACAACTCTTTTAATTAATGTCAATTGATTTTCGGACTCTGGGCCCTGAAATACGACAATATCTCCACGGTCTGGCTGACTCCAACTAAATATTCTTGTTTGCATAAATGGTAACATTATTCCATATGATAACTTATTAACAACGACGTGATCCCCAATTTTTAATGTAGGCAATAATGAACCTGTAGGTATTACATACCAGTTTAAAAAAGTTGATCTAAATATAAAAATTGCAGTAACTATGAATAATATGGATTTCAATTCATTTATAAGTCTGTTCATAAAAAAAATCACCTCGTTTACAAGAGCCCATTAGGGTATATCATAGAATGTCATAAATGCGAGAGGAAGTAAAAGGAGGTTTCTTTTGAAAATATTAAAAAAGTTCATAAATGGAATAGATAAATTTATTCATGCTGGAAATTATAAGTATGATTTAAACTCTATCCTCTCAAGCGCAAATCCTAAATTATCACTTGAAGAAAGAGTAGAATGGATTCAAAAACTGATGTTTTGGATACGATCCACAGAAAAAATTCCAATTCAATTTGATCCAACTATTGGCCAAATTCATACTGCGCGAGTAAGCTTTATATTACAACTTCTTGATAGAAATATAGAGTGGAAAAAAGCGGTATCTCAAACATTTCGATCCGTAATTTTAGAAACAAATGCACTTCAGTTATTTAGTCACACTGGACTACCAAAAGAAGCTGGTTTTCTTCAAGAAGCTACTGATAGAATCATGAATAAAATCATCCCCACCCCTCCGGATGACAAAGAACTTTCAGAATTATTTTTAAAAATTTTTCCGAGAGAAGAAGATGCTATTTGGATTGAAAATCTTAGCCAAGAAACCATAAGTAAAATTCATGAACTCATTACATTTGAATCCGATAAAAATGAATTATGGTATAAAATGAGAGATGATATTGCTGATGCTATATATATTTTAACAAGCCAAATTCATGCTATTGGATTATCAGATGCCATCCGAACAAGAACAAATATAAAACATATAAGAGATTCCCCTTTTATTACATTGAGTGATTGTATTGATAAATTTTTAAATTCTTATATTGAAGCAAATTCAACAGAACTCCAACATTTAATCTTATTATGTGATTCAAATATAATTGAATGTAAAAAATCTTTACAAGAAGTATTCCAACACCTTGATGAGTTTGGTGTAAGTGTGACTTTAGTGTATCAGCTTGAAAAAATTTCTTATCACCTTGCTAGATTAGAAATTCTTTTAACATTTTTACACTCTCGTGACAAAATTGTTAAATCAAATATTATATCTTTATTTATTTCTAAATTAATTCGAGAAAGTCTTGATAAAAAAAGCGTTATAGCATTAATTCAAACAAACTTAAACCAATTATCTAGAAAAATTGCTGAACGATCTGGAACAACAGGAGAACATTACCTAACAAATAATAAAAAAGAATATTTTGATATGTTTAAATCTGCTGGAGGAGGCGGTATTATTACCGCATTTACAACATTATTAAAATTTTTTATTGTTTCTTTAAAACTCCCGCATTTTTTTGAAGGTTTTTTTTCCACAGTAAATTACGCAGGAAGTTTTATATTTATTCAATTATGCGGTTTTACATTAGCAACCAAACAGCCTTCAATGACCGCTTCTTCATTAGCTGTAAAGCTTCATAACACCCAAGACGAAGCTTTGCTAAAAGACTTTGTAGATGAAGTAACAAAACTAACTCGATCCCAATTTGCTGCTATATTTGGAAACCTTGCCCTTGTTATACCTAGTGCTTTTATTATTGATTTTATCTTTAAATATTTTACAGGACATAGTGTATTAACTCCCGATAAAGCGATATCAACTGTAAAATCAATTTCTATATTAGGACCCAGTATTTTTTATGCTATTTTTACTGGATTTTTACTTTGGATATCAAGCCTTGCCGCAGGCTGGCTTGAAAACTGGGCTGTTTATAGAAGAGTTCCAGAAGCATTAGCCAAAAATAAAAGATTGATTTTTGTATTTGGAAAAGAAAAAGCGGAAAAAATATCATCCTTTTTTGCGCATAATATTTCGGGATTTGGTGGTAATATTTCACTTGGATTTATGCTTGGCATGATTCCACAGTTTGGAATATTTTTAGGTCTTCCCATTGACGTTAGGCACGTTACTTTATCTACAGGTTCATTTTCATTTGCCATTTCTTCTATTGGCATTTCTGGGATAGGAAAATTCGAGTTTATATTAGCATTTTTTGGAATTATTATGATTGGACTTTTAAACCTATCTGTTAGCTTTTGGCTTGCTATGTCTGTAGCTATTCGAGCAAGAAAAATTCAAAGCGTTGGAAGAAAAAAATTAAGAGCGGCTATATTTAAACGTCTTATTACTTCCCCACTCGAATTTTTCTATCCTACTTCTAAAAAATAAAACAATTCTTAAAAATTGATTTTTTGAATTGTTTTATTTTAATTTATTTTTTACTAAAAATACTAGATATATCTAATCCTGAACTTTCAACTTCTTTCACAAATTCTGCATAATCTTTATTATCTGATTTAACAGGTGTTAATTCTTGCATATTATTAATATGGTTTGGATATTCTTTAATACAAGCCGGAATGGCAAGAGTTAATTTATCTTTCATTTCTTTTGTCAACCCTTTACGAACATAAACAGGTTCATTTGGAATGGATTTAGATAGCCATAATACTCTTGTTTCTTTAGAAATATTTGGATAAATATTTTCCACACGACTTCTTGCATCATTTATTTTACCCGTTTTGGCATCGGGACCATTATAATAAGCAGCCGTGGCATCGACTTGTCCTTGCATTAAAGCAATGATTGATGCATCCATACTTCCCGTTGGTACTTCTTGTGAAAACTTTTTATTATTTTTTTTCATTAAAATAGAAGGGAATATATAACTTGAAGCAGAACTTGCATCTGAATAAGCAAACTTTTTTCCATTTAAGTCATTGACATTTTTAATAGGAGAGTTTTCTTTTACAAAAATTGCGGATTGATAACTATTTGAACCATAGCGAATAATTTGTAAAATTGGTTCAACACCAAACTTATTTTTTGCTATTAAATAACTAACAATATCTCCAAATGCCATATCTACTTTTTGAGCGCCAATTGCTTCAACAACTGCAATATAGCTATTTGGAACTTGTATATCGACAAATATTTTTGCTTTATCTTCAATACATTTTGCTACTGGTTTTGCATTATCTAAAGCTTTTGCCGCATGCCCTGAGGGTACAATTGCAATTTTAAATGGATTATTTCTAGTACCTAATGAATCTGCAGCATAACAATTTGAAATCGTAAAAAAAGCATAAATGGAAGCTAACAATTTTAATTTCATAAAGAAAACCCTCATTATTTCTCTATTTAGTATAAACTACGCTCATATAAATTATTTATTTTTATTTGTCAAAACCAAAATATTTTTGAAATTAAAAATAGAAATTAATAATTTTAATTAGTTATAAGATATTGAAAAATCTTAAGATACAAATCAAAGTTTGATAATTATATGGTTGAATGATATCAAAAATTGTTTTTCTGTCAAATCGAAAGGGAAAGAAAAATATTTTTAAAAATATATGAGGATTTTATTCATGTTATCTCAATATAAAATAAAAAAATTATTTAAAATATTCATTATTTATTATTCCATACACGGTTCAATTTATCCCGTTTTTGCTAATCCATTAAATAACGAAAATAGTTTTACAAATTATCTTAAATTAATTGAAAATAATTCAATAGAACTTGGCAAAAGTATAAACGGTGAAATAGAAATTATAAAAAATGTAAATGAGATTTTAAAGATTGAGAAAAAAAGAAAACAAAGTTTTATAAAAAAAGGATATACTCCTGAAGAAGCTCATTCTTTTAGTAAGGTAGGTATTGTTTTTGAAGATCCTTACTGGCTTATAATTCGAGATGCCACAAAGACAGATAAAGGAACAGGAACATATAACCGACTTTTGTGGAAAAACTCTTTAGATGGAGGTTCACCAGGAGTTGCTATTTTACCATTGCTTCCTGATGGAAAGTTTTTATTTATTTCGACATTTAGACATGCAACCCGTTCATGGGAGTTAGAACTTTCTAGAGGAGGTCGGGAAAAAAATGAAGATAATATCGAAGCAGCAAAAAGAGAACTTCAAGAAGAGACTGGTTATAAAATAAAAGAAAATAAAGAAAAAGAATCTATTTTATTTTTAGGAAATATGACACCTGATTCTGGTACTTTAAATTCTGTAATTCCGATATATTTAATTCAAAACTTAGAAAAAAGCAAAAAATCCATTGAAGAAATGGAGGCTATTAATTCAAATATTTCATTAACCTGTAAAGAAACTTTAAATGTATTAAAAAATGGTTTTTATGAGTATACTGATAAAAATAATAAAATTAAAAAATTAATGGTAAGAGATTCTTTTATTAACTCTGCTATTTTGCAATATATTATTCATAGTCCAAAAAATAATTGCTTTTAATGTATAAATAAATTTAAATATTAAAAGCAATTTTAAATCTTACCAAGCAGGAACAGCCCCTGGAAAAAGTTCTTCCGTTTTTTTACGAACTTCGTCAGAATTCATAATACTCTTTAAATTTTGAAATACTTTTTTCTCTTTTTCAGATTCTTTAACTACAATAACATTAATATAAGGTTTTGCTGTTTTAGGATTTTCTTTAAACAGGGCTTCAGATGGTTTAAATCCAGCATTTGTTACAAAGTCATTATTTAAAACAACCGCTGTTACATCTAATGCAGAACGAGCTGCTTGTGCTGCATCCACAGATTTAATATCTAAATGTTTTGGATTAGAAATGATATCTTTAGGGTTTGGAATTTCACCTACGCCATCTTTTAATTTAATAAGACCAGCAGTTTGTAATAAAATTAAAGCTCTTCCCTGATTACTTGCATCATTTGGAATAACAATTGTTGCTTTATCTCCAATTTCAGAAATATTTTTTATTTTGCGAGAATATACTGCCATTGGATAAATAAAAGTGTTCCCAACGATAGCTAATTTATATCCCTTTTTTAATTTTGCTTGTTCTAGAAATGAGATTGTTTGAAATATATTTGCATCAATATCGCCAGCGTTTAAAGCTTCATTTGGAATTTGATAATCTCCAAAAGTAATAACTTTCAAAGTTAAATCATATTTTTCTTTTGCTAGTTTTTGAGCAACCTCTAGAACTTTTACAGAAGGGCCTGCTGTAATACCAACTTTTATGGTTTCACCCGCATTTGCTATATTTGCTGAAGTAACACCTAAAAATAATGAAGAAAATAAAGTAACTATTTTAACAAATTTCATACCAAATTCCTTTCGAACTAAGATGCTTAATGAGAAACTTTACGAGTAATAAAATCACCAACAAACTGAATAAATAAAACCAATGCTACTAAAGTAACGAGAGCTTGCATCATAACAGGAGTATTAAATTGATAATACCCATATTGTATCGCCATATTTCCTAGTCCACTTCCACCAACAGCTCCTGCCATTGCAGAATATTCTGTTAAGCTTACAAACAAAATAGTACAGGCATTCGCTATTCCAGGAATGGCTTCAGGTAACAAAACTTTTCTAATAATTTGCATTGGAGAAGACCCCATTGCTTGAGCTGCCTCAATTAAACCACGATTTATAGTTGCTAATTTACCTTCAACAATTCTTGCAAAAAATGGAATAGCAGCAACACTTAACGGAACCATTGCTGCAGCTGTTCCAATAGAAGTACCAACAATAAATCGAGTAAAAGGAATAATAGCAACCATTAATATAACAAAAGGAACAGATCTTCCAATAGTAACTATACTACTTAATATTTTATGAATTACTGGATTTTCATAAAACATTCCTTTTGAGGTAACTGTTAAAGCAATAGCAATTGGTAAACCAAATATAAATGCAGATAATCCAGCTACAAGCACCATATAAATTGTTGCTAATGTAGAATCAAGCAGTGTACTTAATGTTTCCAGAAACATAACCTAAAACCTCAGTCTTAATATTTGAATTACTTAAAAATTCAATTCCTAAATTAATTTGCTCTTGAACTCCAGATACTTGGCAAAGCATGATACCAATTGGAGAATTGCTAACAACATCGATATGAGCTTGTAATATATTTATACGAAGTCCAAATTTCATAACTAAATCAGAAATAATAGTCTCTGTAGCTACATCACCTACAAAAGAAATTTTTAAAATTGGATTTAATCCTTCTGTAGGAATTTGTATTAAGTTTTTTTCAATACTTTCAGGTAATGAAATATGAAAAGCTGATCGTACTAAAGCTTTTGTTACGTTTGCCTTTGGATTGCTAAACATTTCTACCATAGAAGATGATTCCACAATTTGACCATTTTCTATAACAGCAACTCGATCACAAATCGTTTTTACAACTTCCATTTCATGAGTAATTAAAAGAATAGTAACACCAAATTTTTTATTAATTTCTTTTAATAATTCTAAAATGGATTTTGTTGTTTCTGGATCTAAAGCTGAAGTGGCTTCATCACATAAAAGTACTTTTGGATTTGATGCAAGAGAACGCGCAATCGCAACACGTTGCTTTTGCCCACCACTTAACTGATGAGGATAATGATTTTCTTTATCAGACAACCCTGTTACTTCTAATAAATATTTAACTCTTTCATTAATTTCTTTTTTATCTACACCAGCAAATTCTAATGGCAAGGCCACATTTTTGAATGTAGTCGCAGACGAAAGAAGGTTAAAATGCTGAAATATCATTCCAATATTTCTTCTTTGTTTTCTTAAATCTACTTCTTTGAGAGATGTTAAAGAAACACCATCTAAAATAACTTCACCTTCGCTCGGTCTTTCTAATAAGTTAACAGTGCGCAGTAAAGTACTTTTCCCTGCACCACTTTTCCCAATAATACCAAAAATTTCACCTTTTGATACTTCAAGATCGATGCCTTTTAAAGCGTGGGAAATGCCAAGCTTTGTTTTAAAGTACTTTTTAATACCAATAAGTTTGATCATAAAAATTGCCTAAAATAATATAAACGATTAAAAATTTATAAATATGATACTTATTTACAAGATAAATTCATTATTATAAATAACAACAACAATATTTTTTATTTTGCATTGATTGATTTATAAAGAGGGAAATTATGACGAATAGATTAAGATAAATGTTCATTTAAGAATCCCGCTTTAGCTGAATTTACGTAGTAAATATGAACGCCCGCAAGCTGACTATCAAATCGGCATTCATGGAATGTAAAACATATTATGCTGTTTGAGTCAATAATAAAATGGGAACTAATTATGCTGACAAGATAAACTTGTTATGTTAAGTTTAAATTTCATATTTTCTAGGAGTTTATTGTGGCAACAAAGTCAATGTTATCAAGTAATAGTTCCTCACAAATCAATACTATCGGACCTGTATTTAAATTTGGTGGTACAAGCATGGGCACCATCGAACGAATTGAACACGTTGCCGAACTTTGTTTAAAATTAAAACCTTCCGCAGTTGTTGTATCTGCAATGTCAGGTGAAACAAATCGTCTTGTCTCATTAGCAAGTGAAATTTCAAATCGAATCGATGTGCCAGAATATGACATGTTAGTTGCTAGCGGTGAGCAGGTCTCTGTTTCCTTATTAAGCTTAGCTCTCCGAAAAAGAGGCATAGAACCCTGCCCCATGCTTGCTCCTACAGCAGGAATTTTAACGGACTCCCAATTTTCTAGGGCAAGTATTTTAAAAGTTAAGGGTGATGCCATTAAAACAGCTCTTGAAAAGGGACAGCTTCCCATCATTGCTGGATTCCAAGGGGTAACAGAAGATGGTCGATTAACCTCTTTAGGAAGAGGGGGTTCTGATACATCGGCAGTCGCAATTGCCGCTGGAATTGGAGCAAAAGAATGCATAATTTATACAGATGTGGATGGTGTTTTTACAACAGACCCTCGTATTTGTAAAGATGCACGCATTATTCGCACCATTAATTACGAAGAAATGCTTGAAATGGCAAGTCAAGGAAGTAAAGTTTTGCATATTAGAAGCGTTCAACTCGCTGCAAAATGGGGAATTAGACTTGTTGTTAGAAATACTTTTTCAAATGATGAAGGAACAGAAATGAGCACAATAGATAGTCCTATTGAAGGAGAAGTCGTTTCCGGGGTTGCGGCCACTCAAAATGAAGCCTGGATACAAGCTGGTTCCAGTAAAAATCCAAAATTTAACTTGGCTAATGTGTTCACAATTCTTGCGCAAAAAGGTGTTAATGTCGACATTATTACACAGTCAGAGCATGAAGGCGGGATGAAAATCAATTTTACCGTTTCTCAACCTGACGCAAAACTTGCTATGGAAACCCTAAAAAATGAATTTAAAGATTTAAAGTTAATCCTCAGGGAAGATGTATCAAAAATATCCATTGTTGGCGTTGGCATGCGAACTCATGCAGGTGTAGCGGCTAGAATGTTTCAAACTCTAGCGGAACAAAATATTGATATTCTTTTAGTAACAACTTCTGAAATAAAAGTAGGTTGCTTAATACCAAGAGAAAAAATGAATCAGGCCGTCCAAGCATTGCATAAAGAATTTATTTCATTCAGCCTTTAATATTTCTGCCGCATTTAAGCCAGTTAGTTTTTTAAGCTGAGAAATAAACCACCATAAACCAAAAATAGAAATAACAAATTTTGGAAGAGCAATCACAATATAACTTTTCCAGGTCATTTCAGCTAATTCTTTATTAAAAGCTTCAGTACCTGCAGGACTAATAATAATATTAATTGCTAAAATATAATTTAAAACGCCGCCTAGAAAAAACGCAAAACCAAAAACCATTGTTACTTGCCACATTAATATTTTAAATTGTCTTTCTGCATTATTTTGGCGTAACTTAGATTCTAAAAGATCAATTTTAAATATATTTTCGTTATAAATAAAGTAATTTACAAATGGCTTGCCAATCCAAGCAGAAACTATAGTAAATACACCTAAAAATGTTGGAATTGCTGCTTCTTGAATAGCAAACCAAAAGCCATCGACCTTATAAAAGGCAAATATTCCTTTTATAAGTACGCTAGTAATCCCTAATATTGCGATAGGGCTTGCTTGTTTTCTTTTTGCAAAGTCATAAATCCCAAAAACCAAGGGAAAAGAGAGAGCAAGAAGCAAGGTTTTCAATGGTCCAAGTGTTGAATTTAGCTTAGACAAAACCAAAACAGGGATTAAAACATAGAATATGATCGACGCCCAAAGATTTTCCTTTGGTTTTTTTATATCAGAGGGGGTTTCAACTGCCACCTCAACCTTTTTATTTTCCATAAAAACTTTCTATAAGCTTAAAATGACTCAAATGACAAAGAACAATAACATATCATGCATAGGGACGAAAAGCATATTGTATCGTTTTCAATGAATAAATCACTAAAAAAACCACTAAATCTTTAAAGAAAGATATTTTTATTCACCGCAATATCAGCTAAGGTTTTGTTTTCTAAGACTTTAAAAAAAGCTTGCCTTGCTTCATATAAAATTCCCTTTAAAGAACAATATGGTGACAGCATACATGTATTTTTTTCAGGATTAAAACATTCTACCAACTCAAAATTGCTTTCCATTTCTTTGATTATTTTGCCCAAATTTATATCTTTAGGGGAATGAGCTAAACAAATACCACCGCCTTTTCCACGGATAGTTTTAATGACCCCTTTTTCACCCAATTTATGCACAACACGAGTTAAATGATTTTTGGAAATGTTAAATTTGTTAGAAATTTCATCTATTGTAGATAAATCATCCTTTTTTGTAGCTAAATAAATAAGCACTCTTAAAGAATAATCTGTATATAAGGTTAATTGCATAAAATGATTTTCCTATTTCATAAAAATACAGAATACGTTGATCTTATAATTTAGAAAATCAAAAAATTAAACTGAAAATCTTACATATTATAAAATAAATGATTTTAATCTTGACAAATCAACTATTTATTTTTAAATAAACAGAATAATTTTTTTCATTTTCCTGTGATTTCTTAAAGAAAACTTCGAATATAACGATAGTCTAAATGTAAATAAATATATTAAATGAGGTATATTCATGTTCGAATTTAATTTAGAAGATTTTAATTCAAGTAAAATAAATGAAGTAATTCATTTTATAAATAATAAAACAAAAGAGCTTGGTTTTGATATGGCTTCGAGGCCAGAAACAGGTGCATTATTAAGGGTACTTGCTGCCTCAAAACCGAATGGAAGATTTTTGGAAATTGGAACCGGAACAGGATTAGGAACCGCATGGTTATTAGAAGGTATGGATAAAAATTCTAAATTAATTAGTATTGAATGCGATAAAAATGTTCAATCAGTTGCAAAAGAAGCCTTTCTTAATGACGATAGACTTGAACTCATTTATGATAATGGTAGTGATTTTTTAAAAAACCAAATTCCTAATAGCTACGATATGATTTTTGCAGATGCTTATCCTGGTAAATATGAATTTTTAGATGAAACTTTGAACTTATTAAAACCAGGTGGAATTTATATTGTGGATGACATGCTTCCACAAGCAGATTGGCCTGAGGATCATTTTCCATTAGCAAAAGGCGTATTAGATAGTTTAAAAAATTTAAAAAACGTTGTCTCAGTTGGTTTAAATTGGTCAAGCGGATTAATTATTATTGTACCTAAAAGAAATTAATTAATAAAAAATAATAAGAGGTTTTTTATGAATTCTCTCAATAATAAAAAAATGAGCTTAAATGATCATGATGAAACTTGGAATATTTTTAGAAATAATTATATTTTGGATCAAAAAATAATTCATTTTACATTAGCAATTCATGTGCCACATAGTTTATCATTAAATAAAGAAATAGATTATTATAGAAAATTAATAGATACGAATCCAGATTTAATGAGAAGAGAAAGACATAAATACACCACAGAAACTCTCGAAGCTGCTGCTCGGTATTTAGGTACAGATAAAAGCTTAATTGCTTTAACAGATAGCTCTACTATGAGCTTATCACTTATTTTAAATGGATTTGAATTTCAAAATGGAACAGAAATATTAACTACTGATAGTGAACATTATTCATTAGAAAAGCTTTGTGAAAGTTCTGCTAAAAAATATAATTTAACTTTAAAAAAAATAGACATTTCAAACATATTACATAATATTTCTAAGAAACAAATAGTAAAAAGTATTGTTGATAATATTAATGATAAAACCTGTCTTATTGCTATTTCTTGGGTAAATTCAAAATATGGTATTAAATTTCCTTTAAAAGAAATATCAAAAGAATTAAAAAAAATAAATTTTTCTCGTGAAGAAAATAAAAAAATTCTTTTGTGTGTAGATGGTGTTCATGGTTTTGGTATTGAAAATTTAAATTCAATTCATGATCTGGGAGTCGACTTTTTTGCATCAGGATGCCATAAATGGTTATTTGGACCAAGAGGAACGGGATTATTATGGTGCAGTGAGAGGGGTTGGAAAAAATTAAATCCCATAATTCCTTCGTTTGAAAAAATTGCATGGGATCATTATTTAGAATGGGATAATAAAAAATATAATGAAGACGAATTAATCAAGTCGCGTATGTGTACACCGGGCGGTTTTAAAACTTTCGAATATTTTTGGGCACTAAAACATGCTTTTGAAACACATGAAAAAATTGGTAAAGAAAATATTCAAGAAAGAGTTCATTATTTTTCTCAAATTTGCAAAAACGAAATTAAAAAAATTCCCAATGCAATTTTATTAACACCTATTTCTTCTTCTCTATCGTCAGGTTTTGTTTGTTTTAATATAAAAGGGATAAACCCTTCAGAAATTGTTACTAAAATGGGTGAGCATAATATCATAATCGGACAATCACCATACAAAGACTCTTGTCTCAGAATAACTCCTAGTATTTATAATACAGAAGAAGAAGTTTTATTTGCTTGTAATAAATTATTTGAAATTGTTAATGAGTTAAATCATGAAGATAAAAAATGATTATGATATAGTTGTTATTGGTGGTGGAGCTCAAGGTACCGCTTTTTTATCTTCTATTTATCATTTCGTAATGAAGCATAACATTTCACATTTTATAAAAATAGGTGTAATTGATAAAAAAGAAAATATGGGATGTGGTCAAGTTTACAATAATGATTATCCTTGGATAATCATGAATACCCCCACCACAGATCTTTCCATTATGAAAAATGAACCATTTGATTTTTTTAAATGGGTCGAATCAAACAAAAATGAACTATCTTTATTAAATAATAATACAGAGTTTGTTCCAAGAAGTGTTTTTGGCCTTTATTTAAAAGAAAAATATTATTTTTTCCAAAAAGAATTGATAAAATATTCAATAATTGTAGAAGATATTTATGATCAAGCTAATGATATATTATATCAGAATAATGAGAATAATATAACAATATCTTTAACATCAGGAAATTCAATAAAAACGAGTTATGTATTATTTGCTACAGGTCCAAATTCACCACAAGATCATTACAATTTAAAAGAATATAAAAATTATATTCACAATCCATTTCCTGCAATTAAAAATTTAGCTAACATACCAAATAAATCAAATATTGCTATAATTGGATCTAATTTAACGGCAATAGATATTTCAATTACATTAAGTCATCTAGGGCATAGCGGTAAAATATTTATGACTTCAAGAAACGGAAAACTTCCTGAAGTTAAAGGAAAGTATTTAAAATCTTATACTCCAAAAAATGTTTTATATGAAAATTTTGAAAAATTATTTCATGATAAAGGAACAGAATTAAATTTAATTGATTTAACAAGATTAATTCGTAAAGAATTAAAGAATCATGGATTCAATTGGAGAGACTATTTTTTTGATAAAAAATCAAAACCAGAATGTACTATTGATTTTGAACAAAGAGTGGAAGAAGCAAGAAATGGCCCAACTCCATTCAATATTATTTTAGGAATGATTCCAGAAATTGCTAAAACATGGCGACTTGTATCAAGTGAACAAATTGAAATATTTATGTCAAATTTTTACAGAAATGTTCATCAAAAACATGGAGCTATTCCTTTAATAAATGCTGAAAAAATACTTTCACTTCTAAAAAATGAAAAGTTAATTCTGAAAGGAAATTTGAATCACATAAAATATAATAATAATAATTTTTATCTTAATTTTGAAAATTCAAATGAAAGTTTAATTTGTGATTATATTATAAATGCAACAGGTCCAAATCGATCAATATGTTCCAATGAATCAAAACCATTATTTTTAACTCCATGTGCTAATGGTTTTATTAAAGAAATTAAAATAGGTGGCACCATAATTGACACAAAAAGTGGTATGATATTGAGGAATGATGGAAAATTTGAAAACAGATTAAGAGCTATTGGTCATAATGCAGAAGGCTCTCATCCATTTATAAATAACTTTGCTTGGATTCTAGAATCTACAAGTGAAGTTGCATATTCACTTATTAATGAGGTTATTCATGGAAAAAAATACGGGGAATCAAGCTAATCCTATCTGTATTGTTGATGCCTATTCAACCGGTAAAAAATTAGCTCATGAATTTCTTAAATTTGAAAAAAAATGTGTTCATGTAAAAAGCTCACTTGCAAATGCAAACGATCACAAAAGAAACGAATTTTTAGATGAAATATTATTTGACGGTAATATCAAAAAATTAGAAATTGATCTCATAAAATATAATCCATCCCATATTATTGCAGGCTCAGAAATGGGTGTTGAACTTGCTGATAAATTGGTTGAGATTTTTAAATTAACAAATGCTTGTGACCCAAAGACTACATTATTAAGAAGAAATAAATATTTTATGCATGAAAGGCTTAAAGAATTATCCTTACCATGTGTTAAGCAATTTAAATCAGATAATGAAAATGAAATCATAAAATGGGCGGAAAATTTAAACTCTTGGCCAGTTGTTATAAAGCCATTAAATAGTGCTGCAAGTGATGGAGTAACAATTTGTGAAAATATATTAGATGTAAAAACAGCCTTTAACAGAATTTATAAACATGAGAATAAGTTAGGAATTAAAAATGAAGAAGTTCTTGCACAAGAGTTTTTAGATGGAACCCAATATTTTGTAAATACTGTTAGCTGGAATGGAAATCATTATATTTCAGAAATTTGGAAACAAAATAGAAGGCGCTTACATGGAAGAGCTTTTTTATTTGAAAGCATGTCACTTTGCCCAAGTAACGGAAATATAGAAAATGAATTAATAAAATATACAAAAGAGGTTTTAAACGCTTTAAATTTAACTCATGGTGCTGCTCATAATGAAATTATGTGGACAGATAAAGGACCTGTCCTAATTGAATTAAATGCAAGATTAATGGGCGCATCAATCGATGATTCTGCTTTTATTGAGGCTCTAGGCTATACACAGGCACAATTATTAGCCCTTGCTTACATTCATCCTCAAAAATTTATAAATAAATATGTAAATCAAAATTATAAAATATTTAAAAATCTTTCAGAAGTTTCTTTTCTTTTTCATAAAGATGGAATTCTTAAAGATTTTCCCAAAAAAGAAATTATAGAAAACATGGAGTCTTTTTATAGTTTTAATGGATTAAGTGAAATCGAATCTATAGTTAAAAAAACAGAAGATACAATTGGTTTACCCGGATTTGTTTATTTATTACATGAAAGTGAAAAAATAATTGCAAACAATTTAAGTAAAATTATGGAATGGCAAAGAAATAACGAAATTTTTACAATTGAATAATTATCTTAGTTTCATTTTCCAAACATAAAATAATACGCCATTATGCTGTTCACCTAATGATGAAATTCGTTCTGAATTATATGCAAAAGACATTTTTTGATTTAAAACGATTACAAAAATATTATTTTCCGTAAAATACTTACATAATCTTTTAGTATAAATATTAGATACCGTACCATTTTTAACAGATTCATTATACAAAGTATCAAATAAAGGATCATTTGGTGCTTCATTCATATAATAAGAATCTTTTTTAAAAAATGAAAAGTTTTTATTTGGATCATTTGAAGAAAATCCAAATCCTGTCCACCACATTACATTTTGATCATCTATTTTAAATTTTGGATAACTTAAATCTGTATCGTGGAATACCGTATGAATACCAACATCTTTTAATTGATTTATAATTTCTTGAATATAAGGCAATGAATTGATATTTTTAATATTTGCCCAATAGGTATGAACATGAAAAATTTTATTTTTCCAAAGTTCATGAGGAACTTGATCTAATAGCATTTTTGCTTTTTCAACATTTTGACTTTGAATTGGCATATCTGCACGGTACTCTCTCATTGAACTAAAAAGTGGGATCATTTGATCTTCAGGTGTAATCTCTTTATAATAAGCAGTATATGCAATTTTTTCTCGATCTAAAGCTAGAGAAATTGCTTCTCTAAATTTTTTATTAGCTCCTAATTTCGTTTTAAAATTAAATAAAAAACCTCCATTTGAATATATGCTTGGAAAAATAATTCTCCTATCCGTTCCTGATTTTCCTCTTCCAGAATCACCTAATAATATTTTTATATCTCCTTCATCTTTATTACTAAAAATAAATCGTATGTATTTAGGAATATTTTCCGATTTTTTAAATCTCTTTAAAACAAACTCATATTTTTCCCAGTTAACATAATCTACTTTATATTTACCAAATCCAATGGGATATCTTTTCCAATTTGTATAACTAGAATCAAACTCTTCAATAGGTACAATTGGAATACGTCCAATTGCTATTTTATCAAAGAAAAATTTATTTTTTCTTTTTAATTTAAAGACAATATTATAATTATCTACAACTTCAATCCCCTTTACTAACCCAGTCGGATAATTATATGAATTAATTTTTTTAAGTAAAATATTTTCATTTGATAGGTCTTCAATACCAATAATATCATCAATTATAGAAGCAACTACGATATTTTTATTTTTTTGAATAATACTTCTTATTAAAGAAAATTCAATATCGTAAGCAGTAACTTCACGGCCATTATGAAATAAAATATCGCTTTTTAATGTTGCGTGACATATATTACCTTCGCAATAGTAATTTTCTAAAAGTGTATTTTGTTTTAAATTGCCTTCAAATGAATTTTCATCTTTTAAAATTAAACAACCATGAACAGAGGCAGAAAACGTTTCAATGACATGCGAAACAGCTCTCGAAGTATCCCAAGGAACTTGTGGTATTTCAGATAAATTAATTGTTATTGTTTCATCTGATGGAAAAATGACTGAGTTTCTATTTAGACTTTTAACTTTATTAAATAATGCAAATATAACAATTGGAATTATGATTGCTAAAATCAATTTTTTTATTTCATTTTTTTTAAATTTCATATTTGAAATTCCAATACAACTAATAAAATAATAATAAATATTACTTTTAACTAATAAAATTTTTTTATTAAGTCTATACAATTAGTACTAATTTTTTAAATAAAATAAATTACTTCTTTTATGTATTGAATTCAAATATAACAATTTTTTTAAACAGATTTATTAAATAAAACTATTTAAAAACCTATATAAAAAAAATGAGTGTAAGCAATAACCTTGATGTCCCAATAATCCAAATTCATTATATTTTTTTAATAAATATTGTCAATATTTTAATTTATAAATTATATTTTAAATATATATGAATAAATTCAATATTAATAAAGTTATTTTTAATTATTTACAAACTTTGTAAAAAGCCTTCTTGGATGAAGTCTTGAATGAAGCTCAAGGCTCTTCTCATTTAAAATAAGCTCACATATAATAGATGCAGCCCATGATCCTGAAGATAATCCAGTAGCTAACCATCCTGTATTTCCAAGAATACGACCTAATTTTCCATATTCACCTAAAAGGGGAAGTTCATCACAAGGATAACAATCTACTAAAATTTTTTTTGAAATTAATTCTACAGATTTATTAATAAAAATATTATGATTTGGAATTAGATTTGCAATTAAGTTAAAAACAATTTCTCTATGATATTTTTCTATATTTTGAAAAACCTTATTATCCAATTCTTTTTTTGTTAGATCAAAACCTGCACCAGCACCTGGTAATAAAAAACGAGGGCCCGATAGTTTTATTTTTATTTTATCTTTTTGATTAAATACAGAAGCACAAATATGACCGTTTGACGCTCTTAAATTAATAGGTTTAAACTGAGAATTTTCAGGATTATCTAGCTCATACTCAAATAAAGAATCACTCATAGGAATTAATATGGATTGAAATTTAGGCATAATCTTAGCAATATTCAATGAACTTCCTAATACAACAATTTCGCTTTCAATAATGCTGTTATTTTTTAATTCTAAGATACATTTAGATTGCCTCTCTTCTAATTTTATAACATCATAAGGAATTAAAGTAACATTATTTTTAGCTAAAGATTTTATTATATTTTCTTGAAAAAGTTTGCTATTAAGACAAATCAAAGAACTTTTATCTTCTTTAAAAACACTTGCATTTTCAGTTTTTTTAAGACCAAAACCTAAATTAAAAGCATCAACTAATTCTTCTACCTCAAAATCTTTAGCTCCAATGCGAAAACAATCAGCTTCAAGCCAATTATTTTGATCTTCAATTAAAGGCAGTAATGTTTCTTTAAAGTAATTTAGTCCTTTTATACAAAATTCATGGAGGTATAAGGCAACCTCATGACCATGAGCAACTTCTGCGCGTGTAGGTGGATCATTTAAAGAAGGCCAGCAAGTATTTAAAGTTTGTAAAAAGGACTCCATTGGAGAGGTATTTTCGGAATAAACAACAGCTACATTCATTCCTTTTTGTTTTAATAATAAAGCACTAAAGCAAGAAAATGCTCCAGCACCAACTATAATAACATCAAAAAACTGATTATTAGTCATTTTTTTTCCTAAATTCGATTTTAAATAAAGGAACTTAAAAAATTATTTTATAGTTTCTCATATACTAAGGAACACCAATCTCCCATTATTTTACTTAAAACAAAGCGAACATTTTTATTTTGCATAAATTCTTTAAATTCATCTATTTCTATGGATAAAATACCTGATAAAATAATAATACCATTCTTTTTTGCATGATCACATATAGAAGGTACCACAGATTTTAAAGGTTTACTCTCAATATTGGCAAGAATCATTCCAAAATTTTTATCTTCAATTTGTTCTATTGGGATATTGATAAATTTAATTTGAGGAGTCCCATTTACTTCAGCATTTTCATAAGCAATTCGCATACAATCTGGATCGAGGTCATTCCCAAGAACATGGACTGCTCCTAGTTTTTTTGCGGCAATAGCTAAAATTCCGCTCCCTGTCCCTACATCTAATACACTTTCTGGCATTTTATAATTAAGCATGACTTCAAGACAAAGACGAGTTGTTTCGTGTTGACCTGTGCCAAAAGCCATTCCAGGATTAATCACAATTTTATGCAATTGATTAAACTCATTTATATTTTCCCAAGGAGGCAAAATAGCGATCTGATCTGTAATTAAGATTGGTTTAAAAGAAGCTTTCCAACTTTCTTTCCAGTTTTGATCAGCAATTTCTCTTATAATAAAGGTTTTTTCATTATATTTAAAGTTTATCGCTTTAAAAACATGTTCCAATGAACTTTTTACGGACTCTAAGTATTCTTTATCTTCGCTATATATAATTGCAGGAATGTCATTTGCAAGTTCAGAATAAAAATCGGGCTTAGGCATTTGAGGGTTATATTCTGCAGGAATGTCGCAATCTAGAGAACCTAGAACAAAATCGTGTATCCCTAATTCACCAAGAATAGAAGCAAGAAGATCTTTGTTTTCTTCTGCAATAAAAATTCCAAGCTCATAACAGATTACTTTATTTTCAGTCATAAAGGACTCCCTTTCCATAGCATTTCATATAACAAATTCATAAACTTATAAGTCTCATTCGTACTATGTCATATTTTAATATATTTATGATATAGCTAAATAAGAAGACGATTTTATTTCATCTTCTTTTGTAACCTAATCAGCCTTATCCTTTTTTTATGGAGAAAAAAAGTGTTTTCCGGTAATCTTATTGAAAATACAAAACATTCTGAAAGTAAATTTGAAAGAGTGATAATCGGAGCTGGTGCCTTAGGACTTTTTTTAGCAGATCGTATTTTACTAGAATATAGAAACTCTAAATTACATATTATTTCAAATTCTATTTATAATTTACCTATCTATATTGAAAAAGAAAATCAAAAATCTCATTTACAAATATTTCCAAAGTTTTTTTTAACTCATAATTTAGATAACATTTATCCAAATTTTACTGAAAATAATATTGTAATTTATATCTGTATACCTCCACAATCCATAAATTTAATTTTTGAATATATTAGAAAAATCTTAATTCAATGTATTTCCGTTGAAAATGTTTATTTAGTTTTTTTAAACAATGGAATTATTCACATTGATCATTTAAATAAATTAAAAAAAATCTTAAATAAAAATTTAAAATTATTTATGCTAAGAGCAATTGTTCTTGGTGGTTTTAAAAGAAATATATTAGAAGACAAAATTGAAATTAAAAACACTTCAGGAAGAGAAGTATATTATGGATTTTATAATAACCAAATACAAAATAATTTAAATGAAATTTTACCTTCATACTATTTTCATTGGAATTACACTGATAAAATTTTTATAATTGAAAAGTCAAAATTTCTCATTAATTTTATATTAGGTTTGTATATAGGAAAAAGACTTTTAAATAATTTGGAAATTTATAATATTGTACCTAAAGATTATTTAAAATTAATATTCAAAAATTATTGTAAATTGTTTTCACAAAATTTAATTTCTCCTCGTTTTTTGGAACGGTACTTTAATAAAACGATCAAAATTAGTTCTTTAAATATAAATAGTTTATCGTATGCATGGTATCAAGGCAACACTAAACCGATTGAGTATTTTGTTGCAAACATGAAAGAAATGGCTTATTCATCAAATAATATGGAGGTTCAAGAATTTTTTGCAAATTTAATAAACCAACAATTTAAAGCTCGGAAAGAAACTTATTAATTCGAAAGATATTATATGCCAAGTAGAATAATTGAATCCATTTTCTCAAGAAAAAATGCTTTTGGAACTACATTATTTATATTAATTAATATCCTATTTTATTTTTATCTTTGTTTTCAATCAGGATTTTCCTTACAGAAATTAATTCAAGGCCCAGGATACGATACTTTAGTTCTTTTTGGGGCTAAAGAAAATGGTCTTATTTCTTTAGGACAAATTCATCGTTTTTTTTTCCCATCTTCATGCAGGCAAATTTACTCCACCTAGTCGTAAATATGTTTGGACTTTGGTCCGTTGGAAGAATATTTGAATACCTCGCAGGTTTTAAAAATTTTATTTTACTTTATCTTATTGCAGGTATATCTGGAAATATATGTAGTTTTGCTTTAATACCTATGCTTTCTGTAGGAGCTTCAGGAAGTTTATTTGGAATTCTTTTCTGTCTATATGTCATTCAAAAATACGAAGAAAAAATTGCAAGCCAATTAAAATGCAACAAAACAAATATGCAACTTGGAAAAATTATTCTTTTTAATGTTGTTTTAAATGTAGGATTTGGTTTATTTAATAATTCTATTTTTGATTGGGCTGCTCATTTAGGTGGTTCAGTTGCTGGAATTTTATTTGGTTTTGCTTTAACAACAAGGCATAAATGGAATTTAAAAATAATTTTATCCGAAAAAACTTCTCTTCAATTAAAAAAGAAATTTTTAGACAATTATCAAATATATTATTTTGCTATTATCATTATTAATATTCTATTTTTAATGTCTTATTTTAAAGTAAAAAAATATCAACAATTTTATGGATTAGCAATAGAAAAAGCAGCTCAAAATCAAACTCTTTTTTTAAAAAACTCTGAGTTAAATCAGTATAAATCAATTTTAGTTGATCAAAATAAAGAAACAAATCCAAATACCATTCTTAATAATGCATTAATTTTACACAAGAATAATTTTTATTTACCAGCATACAAATTATATGAAGTATTGCTTGAAATGAATTCAAACAATTTTGGATCAAAGGAGTTTACTTCAAATAAAACAAAAGAACTTATACAAAACTCTATGGCATTAGCAAAAGAAAATAAACCACTTAAAGAAGATATTATTATAAATAACGACGAAAATTTAAACTTCATTTCTATTGAGCACGAACAAATGTGTTCTAAACCAGCTCAACTGTTTATGACGCTAGGGTATTTTGAAATTTCAGGTAAACTGTTTGAATGCGCCTTCACTTTAAATATAAATGAAAATAATTATGCTATTCAATCATTAGAATCTTTTTACTTAGCAAGTAATTATAATGGAATAAATGAAATGTTAAATATTGTGAATTCTACGCAAAAAAAATAAACTACTCTTCAAAAAAGAAAAGTAGTTTTATAAATTTATATTTACTTTATTTTTTAATCATTTACATTTACAGGAATGGCATGAACCAATTTACTACCCTTATGATTTTGCTTTTTCTCATGGCTCTTTTTCATTTGTTCCAATGCTTTTTTAGCACATTGATGAATACTATTATACATGTCAGAGGATTTCACTGTTACGTTACCATTAAATGTTCCATCAGACCAAATAAGATGGGAAATTTGTTCTTCTCTTTGTATAGATAATGTCCATTTGGTAGTTATATTATTTAGAGCAATTGCATGAAGTTTATCTTTTGTTTCTGCTTCACAGGCTTCTTTTAAAGCAGCAGTTAATTCGAATCCATGGGCAGCGACTTGTATTGACATAAACACTCCTTTATCCAATGAGGTCTAAAGGAACCATAGCTGAATTTTTTATTTTATGCTACTCTTTTTAGGAGTTTTGGCTGGATATTTTTTGTGCAATTAATAGTGGAATAGTGCAAGCTTCTTCAATTGCTGAAATTTTACTTCCTAGAAAAAATCTTTTTAAAGCACTTCCGCCACTTGCTCCTATGACAAGCAAATTATTATGATCACGTTTTTTAATATAATTTAAAATCTCATCTCCTACTCTTCCAATATCTATATGAGTATTGATTTTTTTTAAATTATATTCATTTTTTATTTTTTCTTGTATTTTATTTATTTCTTGAAGCCTTTGATTTCTTATTTCATCAATAGTTTCTTTTTGAACTTGAGAAGGTACATAATCAATTGGAAAAATATGAGAAACATTTAAATCAAAATGTAAATTTAATGTGTCTATAATATGTAAAATAGATAAATCACCACTTGATTTTGAAGCAAATTCAGAAGCATAGCTTTCTGCCAATTTACTATCTTCTGTTAGAGAAGTTGCAACAATAATTCCATTTGGTATCCAGTTAATCCATTTATCTGAGTCTGGAATTAATAAAGTTGAAATATGACTTTCTTCACATATTTCAATTGCTGGCGATCCAAATAAAATTCTTTCCCAAAAATTATATTGCTGTCGGACAACAATAACTAAATCATAGGAATAACTTTTTTCTTCAATAGTATCCATTGTAGCTGTAACTTCATTATCTAGTTTAATTTCATAAATAATATTTTCTGGCAAATTAAGATTAAATTCTTTTATTATATTTTTAAAATGATCTATTGTTTCTAATTTTTTTTGCTCTAAAAATTTTACATATTCTTCTGTGTGCGGAAAATCAGGTTGTGGTTGAATTACATTTTCATCAAAATAATTGTTTGGAATATGTGAATAATATTCTCCACAGCTTAGTATTGTGAGTTCTGAGTCAAAAAGATGTGCTAACCGTAAAGAAGCTATCTCGGCATTTCTAGAGATTTGCGATAGATCTGTAACACAAAGAATTTTTTTTATCATTTGCATAATACAATCTCCTGTTGAGATTTTATCCATTATCTTATCATAACTCTAGTTTATTTGCTTCTTTTACTCTACCCGTTGATAGAAGTATCTTTGCAAGCATATTTTTTGCGGCTACATCATTCTTGTTTTTACTAATTAAATAACGAACTGCGACCTCCGAAAAAGCGGTCTCTTTTAATTCAAAAAAAACTTTAGATATCAGAATGATAAGTTCAGGGCTATTTGGCTTCCTCGCTAAAGCAGGAAGCAGTAATGAGTAAGCTTTTTCAATATCTTTTTTATTTATCAAAGATTCAATTACTTCAACTAACATCTTACCCGATTGATATTGATAGCTTTTTTGAAAAGAAGATCGAATCCTCTGTTCTAAAAAACTTTCATTTAATGGTTTTGGAACATAGTCCACATAACGCCCTGATTTTAATAAATTAATATTAAAATTTTCCTTAATTTCACACAGCCCTAAACAAGGTGGGGGCACCTTAAATCTCTTACAGGAATTTATAAATTGAATGGGGAAAAAATGATACTGTTCAAAGACAGTAACATCCTCTATTACAAAATGAGTTTGAAATTTTTTATCTATAATATTATCAATAGCTTCACTGACTGTTTTGCATGCTAATATTTTTTTTGCTCCACATCGCCTTAAAGCGCCTTCAATAATAGGGGCTATGTCAGGGTCTTTTGTTATATAAAGGGCTCGCAAAAGAAAATCGGATTGCACAGTTATTTCCTCAATTTATTGCAATCATAACAAAACCTTATTTGCTATCCAAACTTATTTCGACTTTCTTCTGAAAAAAGAGCATTGTCCTTATTTTCTTGACATTTCTTGTAGAAGATTTTATCAGAGGCAATTGCTGTGCGAAAAATTAGCTCAGCTTTTTACTAGCAATGCACCCTGTGCGAGGTTTCTTTGTAAGCAATAGTGCTTACAACACGCAACTCTGCAGCAAGTGCCCAATAAATGGCTTAGCCCATTAAGGAGTTCTCATATGGCTTTAAAATTTAGACTTCAACGCTTTGGCTGCAAAGGTCGTCCTTTTTACCACGTTGTTGTTACAGACTCTCGTAATGCGCGCAACGGCCGTTTTATTGAGCGCGTAGGTCACTATAATCCAATGACTGAGCTTTCTGTAGTAGAATTCAAAACTGACAGAATGGCTCACTGGTACGGAGTAGGCTGCCGCCCAACAGATACCGTAGCAACTCTTCTTAAAATTAAGAAAGTTGACTTAAGCGCTCTTGCAAAGAGCCAAGGATAATTTCTTTTCTTTTTTATTGTCTATTTAAGTATCCATAGCTCTTAAATAGGTTTCTTTAAGTGTTAAATTGGTTCATGCAAGTATATGCAGTAACACTTATTTTATTTTAGCAGCATATACTTATCTTATTATGGAGCTTTTCAATGGCTAATCATGTTTCTTCTGAAAAACGCGCACGTCAAACTGAAGTACGTCGCCTACGCAACCGTGCTAATATGAGCACAATGAAAACATCAGTAAAAAAAGTACTTGATGCTGTTCAAAAGAAAGACTTTTCTCAAATTGACGCTCTTTTAAGAGACGCTCAATCTGCAATTGCAAAAACACGCCAAAAAGGCACAATCCACAAAAACAATATGGCACGCCGTATTAGTAGATTGAATGCTTTTGTAAATAAAGCACGTAAAGCTTAGTAATTATTTTACTTGTTTTGTTAAAAAAATCCCCTCTTTGTGAAAAATTTTTCAAAGAGGGGATTTTTAATTTTGATAACTGCAAATGAACTTAATATAAAGTAACAAAATAAACAATAATTATTTAGAAATAACTCCTGTTTTTGTTTTTAAAATATTTGGCAAATCGGATTGTTTTAAGTTTTTATTTATGGCGCCAACCGCTAATTCAATACTTGTAATTGCTTGAAGCACAGAAAATTGATCTACCGTTGCAAACAACTCTCTAGAATCTAAATAACGTCGAACACTTGGAATATTATCATAACCAACTACTTCTACTTTTCCTTTTAAATTAAGCTTTTCTATTGCCTTAATGGCACCAATTGCCATATTATCATTACCGCATAATAGTGCTTTTAAAGTAGGATATTTTTTTAAAAGATCATTTGCAGCAATAAAAGCTTTATCCTCTTCCCATTCACCAGAAACCACAGCTTCAACTTTTACGTTTGCATCTTTCATTGCAGCACGAAATCCATCACTACGTGATTTTGCATTTACAGACGAAGCGAGTCCTTCAATAATAGCTACAGAATCACCAGACTTTAACTTTTTATGCGCTAATTCCGTTGCAACTTCTTTTGCGCCATTAAAGTTACTTGGGCCAACAAAAGGAATGCTTATATTTTTATTAATTAATGCTCTATCATCTATTTTATTATCAATATTAATAACAATAATATTTTGATTCATTGCTTTAATTAAAGAAGGAATTATTTTAAAAGAATCTACAGGAGCTATAAGGATAGCATCAACTTTTTGTTTTATAAAATCTTCAACAAACTGAATTTGAGAATCGGAATCGGTTTCGTTTTGAATTCCTTTGAAAATAATTTCCATATCATCGCTATGGCTATTTTGATATTCTTCAACTCCTTTTCCCATTTCTTTAAAAAATTCATTCTTTATTGATTTGACTATAATAGCAACTTTAGGCTTTGATTTAGCAAAACAATTTAATGAGAAAATAAATAAAGTTATAACAAAAATTAATTTTAATTTTGTTTTAATATTAATCCACATTTAATAAATGCCTCCAAATTTCAAAATTTCAAAATAAAATTAAAACTTAAATAAATAATTATAATTTACATAGATGATTCTAACATGAATAAACTTAATGCATAAAATAAAAGTGTTTTTTTGAATAAAATGAAATGGGTGTCAATTTTTTTAACTTGTCCATTGACGAACTACTCTATAACATGTATTTAAAATACATGTTATAGAGTAGTTCGAAAGGAGCTCAAATGAATAGCATTTATCAAGAGATTGGCGGCGAAGCCGCTGTTGATGCCGCAGTCGCGATTTTTTATAAAAAAATATTAAAAGACAAAAGAATTAATAATTTTTTTAAAGATATAGATATGAAACAGCAAATTGCAAAACAAAAAAGTTTTTTAACTATGCTATTTGGGGGCCCAAGCGAATATACTGGAAAAGACCTTAGAGCCGGACATTCTCATTTAGTAAAAAGAGGATTAAACTCAGATCACTTTGAAGCTGTGATTGAGCATCTAACAAGTACACTAGAAGATTTAAAAGTACCAAATAAAATAATAGAACAAATTATTACAACAGCCTCCTCTGCTAAAAATGACGTTTTAGGAATATAATCATAAAATAATATTGTGAGCATAAAAATGATTACAGTAGAATATAATAATAAAAAATATTTGGTAAATAATAATGATAGCGTTTTAAAAACTTTATTAAAAAATGAGAGTTTCATTCCTTATTCTTGCCAAAACGGAATTTGCCAAAGCTGCATTATGAAAGTGGTAGAAGGAAATATACCAAAAGAAAGTCAAAAAGGATTATCCGAAAATCAAATAGAAGAAAATAATTTCTTACCTTGTATTTGTAAACCAAAAGAAAATATAAAAATTGATTCCACTTCAAGTCATTCTAAAATTTACGACGCCGAAATAAAAAATATTATAAAAAAAACAGAAGATATTATAATATTAACGATTACATGCGCTGACCCTTTAAATTATAAACCAGGACAATTTATTAATCTAATTAACGATAAAAATATATCAAGAAGTTATTCTTTAGCAAGCCATCCAGAAGTATCCACTGATTTAGAACTTCATATCAAATTATGTTCTCATGGTATTATGACAAATTGGATTTTTAATGAATTAAAAATAACAGATAAACTTAAAATAGCTGGACCAAATGGCTATTGTTATTATACCCAAAAATGCAAACAAAAACCTTTATTACTTATTAGTGTGGGAACAGGACTATCTCCTATTTTAGGTATTTTAAAAGAAGCTCTTTTTCAAAAACACGAAAACGAAATTCATTTGATTCATGGTTCATATCGTTCTTCGGGGTTATATTTATTTGAAGAAATAAAAGATATTCAAAAGAAAAATAATCATTTAACTTTTTATCCATGCGCAATTGAAATTGACGATCATAATCAAGAAGTACAAAAAGAATCCATCCAAACTCTAATTGAAAATAAATTTCCCGATTTATCAAATTGGGAAATTTTTATTTGTGGAAGTGAAGAATTTGTTAAAAAAATGGAACAACAATGTTTTTTACAAGATGCGGAATTAGATTCAATTCATTCCGATGCCTTTGTAGAAAATAAAAAAAGAGATTCAGATTTTTAATCTCAATCTCTTTAAAGGAACAAATTAAACTTTTGCAAGTTGCTCAATTAGTGTCTTAGCAATAAATGGAGATGTCGCAGGATTTTGTCCTGTAATTAAGTAACCATCTACAACTACTTTTGGAACCCAATTCTTTTCAGAACGTTGGTAATTTGCACCTTTTTCTTTTAATGCAGTCTCTAATTGGAATAATAAATGTCTAGATAAGCTGAGTTCATCATCTTCAGAGTTTGAAAACCCTGTAACATTCATTCCCTTAACAAGAGGCTCACCATTTGGTTTTTTAACATCACGAAGAATAGCAGGAGCATGACAAATTAACGCAACATGTTTATTTGTGTAAATAAGATCTTGAATCATTTGCAATGCAAAAGAGTCATTTGCTAAGTCCCATAGTTGTCCGTATCCACCTGGGAAAAACGCAGCATCAAAAGAGCGGTAATTGATATTACGTAACACAGATGTGTTTGATAAATCACGCATTGCTGCAGGATCTTTTAGAAACTTGTGAGTGTTTTCTGTCATAAACATCTCATCATAACTAAACGGATCGATAGGCGCAGATCCACCTTTTGGTGATGCAAGAACAACTTCATGACCAGCTTGCTTAAATAGATAATAAGGTGTTGCCACTTCATCAAACCAGTTACCTGTTTTTTTACCGCTTAAGCCCATATCTTCGTGTGAAGTTAAAACCATTAAAATTCTCTTAGACATAACATTCTCCTAATTCATCTTTTTGATGAAAAATAATTAAAATAAAAAAGTGAACACAAAAAACTGAAACACATGAAGTGATCCCATAATTATGGCTTGGAATCACTCTTACCCTAAAACTACCAACTAGTTGGATTGTTTAGATTCTAAAAAAAACCACATTAAACTGAAACAATAGACTTAAAAGCCGTTTGAGCAACATCCCTTAAGGTGTCATCGGAACCAACGCCTCTCCCTACAACCATTGCCCCTTCCAGGGATGAAAGAAGATAAAGAGCTTCTTTGGATGGATTTAAATTTAATTTAAACTCCTTTGACTTGACCCCAAATTCTATAATTTTTGCTAACCAATTTTGATTTAATTCGAAAAATTGACCAACAGCAATCACAATTTCTTGAGGCAAAATATCAGACTCAGCACCGAGCATTCCACAAACACACAACCTGCGATTTGTATCATACGTTTTACTAAAAAGTTTGATATAACCATTTAGTTTGTCAACAGCTGAAAGGTTTTTTAAATCTATTTCTTCCAACAAGTTTTTAAATCGAAAACTGTAACGCTCAACAACCATCGAAACCAAACCTGATTTAGTTTGAAAATGATGGTGAATACTTGGCTTTTTTAACCCTACTTGACGAGAAATATCGTCGTAAGAAAAACCGTTGTATCCGTTTTGCTGTATCAACTGTTCTGCGGCATCTAAGATGCGGTGCGCTACAGGTGATAACTCGTCAAGCCTTTTCATCAATCCATTCTCCAACTTTGTTAGGAAGTCTTCAGTCTACCGACTAAATGGTTTGTACGCCTCTTTTAAAAAGAAGTCAAATAAATTTTAACTTAAAAAAATATATTTTTTTAAAATTATGATTTTATTTGGAAATTTTAGTTTAGGAAGATGAAAGAGTAGACGAAATTCGATCTTGCGGTGAATAGGATCTCGATTCACCGCAAAAGATGCGGTGAATCGAGATTGGCGAAAATTTCAATAGATGATTAATTCATACTTTTATTTTTGATGATGCTTTAATTTAATAATGCGTTCCTTCTTTGAAAAATTGGATCAATTCAAACGCTTTTTTATTAAAATATATATTTTTTGGATTCAAAATAATTAATATATTTAAACTACTCAATGATCCCAATCTTTTCTTCTCACTTCTCCAGTTTGATATGCTTGCTTAATTAATTTTATATATTCTAAAAAATCACTATTTTCGTCGGCTATTCTATTAGCACTACTCCAATCAACATCGGGTCGTTCTTTTGCAGGAATTAAAATTTGGCTTTCCGAGGGCATTTCTGTATCAAGCTTAATCACTCCAATCCCATGCAAACTAGATAACATTCGCAATTCTAATAGGGTTTTTTCTTCTATTTCTGACGCAACTAAATAACTAAAATTAGCCCACCCAGAATTGCTTACAGTTTGAAAAAAAGATTCACGAACATTTGATCGGTTCAAAAGAATTTTAACTTCAAAAGACCACAATTTTGTTTCTTTATCCGAATAAACTTTGACACAGTCCTTAACTTCACGAAGCCAGCCTTGTGTTAAGTCTTGCATGCCAACAACATCGGGGTAAAGCCACTTGTTCCCATTTGGTCCTCGAGAATTTTTTGAACATTTTTCATTAATTCTTTTGCTATATATCTCTAGTTCTGACCACAAATATTCAGATAAAATAGGGTAAAGATCTTTTTCACTTAATTGATTTTCATTTTGAGTTTCTTCACTTTTAAATGAATTTTCTTCTGCTTTTATAATTTCAACAGCATCGCTTTGTTCCGTATAGTAATATTTTTTTGGCCGACCTTCGGTTGTCTTAATTTGAGGATGCTGATTTTGTAAGCGTGGCCGTTTAGCTGCAATCTCGGCCGCAATTTGATTAATAAGATCCTTATCATCATTTAAAGGAATAGCTTGAGCTGTAGATCTTTTTTGTTTTTTTTTGCATTCAATAGGATAATTATTAAAAATCCAATTTGCAATTTCATTTGCAGTATATTTATTGTCTGAGTGCTGTTTTAAAAAGTCATAAGTTTTTTGAGCAATTTTGAGCCCAGAATATGCTTCTTCCAGAGTCATAGTCTTTTCCTATTTAAGCGACTTTCGCATTTTTATGAATTATGGATAAAATATCACAAATATGATCTATTTCTTTTATATTAAAAATTCCCTCAGGTCCTTTATTGCTAAGATCTGTAAATGGTGATTCATAAAGTAATTTAGGATCCATGTTACCTTTAGCAGTTAAGTAATTGATAATTAAATTTATAAAATCAACTTGACTGCTTCTTAATGTTTTTCCATTTAAAAATTCCGAAAAAGCGTTTTTAGCTGCTTCTTTATCTAATCCTACAAGGCTTCGAATAAATACACCAAGGCCATCCGATTGTTGTGAAATAAGATGAATAGACTCTTCGTTCCCAATATTATTTTCAATAAATATTTTTTCAACTTCTAAAAGATCTTGTTTTGTTAAAGGAACATTCATTTTAATTTTATGAATTGATATATGATTTAAATGTTTTTTTAAAAATAATTGTGCTTTTATTTTAAAGTTTTCTAAATTTCCCTCAGCAGAAAAGTTACTATTTTCCCCTGAAATTGGAATAGGAACAATTGTGCCTTCATCAATTATGTCCTCAAAATTGGTATAAACAATTCTTCTTTGAGATTTTTCAATAAAGACAACTAAATTTCTAAGATTTTTTCGTGTATTTTCAAGTATAGGAATGTTGATATCTTGCCACCATTCTTCATTTTGAATGTCTATTATAAGATCCATATGTTTAGCTACGCTAGGTATATTCGATTTTTCTTGAAGCAAATTACAAATTGAAATTAATTTTTCAGAATACTTTTGATAGTCTAATTGGTCGTTTAATATAGATATTTGCATTTGGTACATTAAAATATCAAATCTTTTTAATTCTTGAGGCTCTGCTTCTAATTCACATGGTAGGCCAGCAACTTCGTTAGACAGGGCTTCATAATCATCTTCAGTTAATTCTTTCCAAGAATCAAAATTAGCAAATTTTTCAACACTTTTTCTATAGTGCCTGACTACAAAATTCTCTACATTTATTGCTGCTATTTCTTTGTGTAGTTCCTTTTTTGTGTCATTAATAATTCCAATGTAATTGGCATCATTATTTAAACTTTGAATATATTCAAGCCTTGTAGTAAATAAACGATGTGAAATAGATTTTTGAACAGAAGGTTCTTTTAGTTCTGGATTTTGTCCAAAAAATTCTAAGTTTTGACAATAATCAAAAATATAAAAATTTTCTTTGTCTTTGCCTGGAGCAAATAAATCAGGGCATAAACGAGTACCGCGACCTATCATTTGCCAAAACTTGGTTTTTGATCTGACCATTTTAAAAAAGACAAGATTCACAACTTCTGGAACATCTATCCCTGTATCAAGCATATCTACAGAAATGGCTATGTGTGGATCTTTCTCTTTTATTGAAAAGTCTTCCAAAATATTTTGTGCATAGGCTGTACTATGGGTAATAATTTTGGCAAATGAACCTTTATAATGAGGATAATTTGCATCAAAACGCTCCGCAATAAAATTTGCGTGTGCTTGGTTTTTTGCAAATATAATAGTTTTTCCAATTCGATCGCCACCATTTACACAAATACCTCGCGTCATTAAATATTCTAAAACTTTATCTACGGTATTCACGTTAAAGAGCCAGTTATTGAGAGCACTAGCATCAATGGTTTGAGGTCTTATTTCATCTGCTCCTTCACTCCATTCTATTTCATCCCATTGCTGTTTTTCTTGATCTGAAAGTTCATTGTATTTAATTCCTTCTCGTAAAAACCATGTAGGAACAGAAGTAGGAATAGGAGGAACTAAATATTTTTCTTCTATGGCAATTGATAATTCATAAGCATCTGTTGGAACATTTTCTTGGAGATCAAAAAGATCGTAAGTGTTTCTATCTATTTCACTTCTTGGAGTAGCAGTAAGCCCCACAAGCAACGAATCAAAGTAACTAAAAATATGTTTGTATTTTTGATATACGGAACGGTGTGCTTCATCTACAATAATTAAATCAAAATAACCTGGGGTAAAAATTCTTTTTTCTTCATTTGTTTCGTTAATTAATCCCATCATAGTCTGATAAGTTGAAACACACACACGCCCTTGTCCTGCATGGTCTTCAATTAAATTAACAGGCGAAGAATTTGGCAGAAATTTTTTAAACGCATTTAAAGCTTGTTTTACAAGCGAAACTCTATCCGCTAAAAACAAAACTCGTTTTACCCAATTACTTTGCATAAGAACATCGCACAGAGCAATAACAGTTCTCGTTTTACCTGTTCCTGTGGCCATAACAACCAAAGCTTTGCGATTTTTTTCTTTTTCAAAAGATTCGCATATTTTTTTTATGGCACGGTATTGATAATAACGGCCTGCAATTTCATCATTTATTTCTGCATCAACTATAGATTTTTTTGTGTTACGTCTCTGGATTAAGAGTTGCAGTTCTTGTTTTGTATAAAAACCCTGAACTTTTCTTGGAGGATAATTTAAATCATCCCACAAATAATGATCGTAGCCATTTGTGTAAAAAATAACGGGACGCACACCATGTTCTTTTTCTAAGCAATCGGCATACAGTTTTGCTTGTTCTTTCCCTATTTGTGGATCTTTTTTAGTACGTTTAGCTTCGACAACGCCAAGTGGTTTGCCATCATCCCCCCACAAAACATAGTCAACATACCCAACGCCTGAATTGCTTGGCATGCCTGTTACTTTATATTCTCGATCTTTTTCATTACCTAAAGACCAACCTGCTTCTTTTAATAAGAGATCAATAAAATAATCTCGCGTTTGCTCTTCGGAGTAATCATGGGTATCTATTCTTGCCGAATTTAGCTTTTTAATTTCTGCAATCTCTGCTCTTAATTTTTCAATTTCAGAATCTAAATTTGTTTTATCATTTATTAATTTGGAATTTTTTTCTTTTTGTTCTTGATATTCGGTTTCGTATTTTTTTAATTGTTCAATGGTCTTTTTTGGAACAAGAATTGTTTGGGGGACTAAAGAATCATCAAAGATTAATGACTCGGGTAGTTTTTGATATTTATTATATCCCCGCGCTAACCAATAACATATGTGAAATAATTCTTTTACCGTTGACATCGCGTCTCTGGTTGTTACTTCTCTATTGCTGTGAACAGCATTGTTACCTAGTTTTGTAATGATCCGCATTTTTTGAAATAATGCTTCGCCAACAAGGTCTTTAAATGTTTTTTCATGAATAAGGGAACTTAAATTATCTTGGTAAGGCATGCTTAATGAATTATCGAACTTATATAACCAAGAAACAGCAAGCTCAAGACAACGTCTTGTATAAAAACAAGACGTTCGTGGATCATGATGTATCGAATTTTCTGCTTTATTTGCTGCTTCGTATAGGAACTCCCAATCTGCTTGAAGAAAAGAAAAGTTGCTCATAATTGGCTCTCTGGTTGTTTGTTTTGGTTTTTTGCATGGTTTTTTAAAATACTTTCTAAGGAATCATTTTTGCTAAGTTCGCCTTTAAAGGCGCGGTCTTGGAGGGAGGAGAATAAGTTATTAAGTTGTTCAAAAAATAATTGATAAATTTTAATCTGTTTTGAAATAACAACAATACGGTTAATGTATTTTTTTTGAAGATTGGGACAAGGGATTGGAATATTTATAGACCCAAGTCCTTGTGTATTAATATTATACTGTCCTGCAGAAGTTTTGCTTTTAGATAATAATTGTCGTCGACCTTCTTGACTTAAAAGAAAATCGCGTAAATAAATAGAATTAACTTCATTCCTTAATCTTAATCTAATAAGATATGATGCATAAATAAATATATTATCATCGTACCCAGATTCAATTACTCGACAAGTTTCAAAAACAGCGCATCTGCCAACATAATTTTGATTACCATTTGTTCTTACAATTAATAAATCACCCTCTTGTAATTTTAATCTATGAAATTCTGAATCATCAACTAAAACATTTTTAATTTCTTCAAAATTTAATTCACCCTGAAAAACATTTGGAATTCTTAATGTTGGATAACCCTTTTCACCCGATTTATTTGATGTTCCGTATCTGAATTCATGAACTAATTGCTCCAGGGGCTTAATTACCCATCCCTTCGAATTTGTCACAGGATCACCAAACATATCCAAAAAAATAGATTTTTTAAGTTCATTCAGATGCTCAATAGCTTGGCGGCGTTTTGTGCGAAGTTCGTCAGCGCGATCAAGAATGTCTGCAATTCTTTTTTGTTCTGGGAGGGGGGGGAGATCTATTTTATATTTTCCAAGCGATTGAAGAGTAATTTGTGGCTGCGCTGCACCGGTAATTATATATTTAAAACCTTTATGCTTTAAAAAATGAGCCAGATAATCTTGATTAACTTTTAAAGTATCAAGATTATCAAGTGCCATTGCATTTCCAGTGACGTATGATTTTGATTCACACACGTTGATAGTTCCACATGTAGCACCTCTACATGTAATTAATATTGTGGGTTCTTCATGATTGTAACGATCAAAATATCCAATAACTCCATTTGCACCATAAACAGGATATCCGATTTCAGTTAACTGTTCTTGTGTGATTGTTGGCCACTGTTTTGGTCTGCAAATCTCAGTTAAAAAAACTTGTTCCCACGCTTTCATCCCAACATCCCTTCTAACTCTTTCATCCCTCGCTGAATTTCGGTTTCTAATTTCGCAAGGTCTGCAAGAATTTCTAAAGGAGCACGATGTTCTACTTCCTCATGCACAACTTCTTTGTAGCGGTTCAAACTTAAATCGTAGTCTTGAGCGACAATATCTTTTTTAGGAACACAAAAACTTTGTTCGGTACGTTTGCGTTTTCGTTCTTCTGTATTTCTTTTTTCGAAACGAGAAAGGACATCGGGTAAATTATTTTTATTTAATTCATCACTATTTAATTTAACTTGTATTGTAGCACCAAGTTTATCTTCACTTAATAAAGGGGTACGTTTGTCATCTAAACTCCAACCGTCCGCTTTAACATCATAAAACCAAACCGAGTCAGTTCCACCAGAATTTGTTTTTGTAAAAAATAAAATTGCGGTTGAAACACCAGCATAAGGTTTAAAAACACCGCCAGGTAAAGAAACAACAGCATCGAGTTTTTGTTCTTCCACAATCATTTTTCGTAACTCTTTATGTGCTTTACTGGAGCCAAATAAAACTCCATCGGGAACAATGACAGCAGCACGTCCGCCTGGTTTTAAAAGCTGTAAAATAAGGGCAAGAAATAACAATTCGGTTTTTTTGGTTTTCACCACTTGTTGTAAATTTTTAGCAACATTTTCATTATCAAGAGAACCAGCAAAGGGTGGATTTGCAAGAAGTAACGTGTATTTTTCCTCTTCATCGGAATGATCTTGTGACAGAGAATCACGATACAAAACATCGGGATTTTCCACACCGTGCAAAAGCATATTCATACTACCAATACGTAACATCGTGCTATCAAAATCAAAACCATGAAAAGCTTTGTGATGAAAGTGATCTTTTAGTTTTGCATCTCGGAGTATTTCAGGGTGTTTTTCGCGTAAATATTCACTGGCTGCCACTAAAAAACCGCATGTGCCACTAGCAGGATCGCAAATCACATCTTTGGGATTTGGTTTCATCATTTCAACCATCAAACGAATGATGTGTCTTGGAGTACGAAATTGTCCATTTTGACCTGCTGTCGCAATTTTACCGAGCATATATTCATACAAATCGCCTTTGGTATCTCTATCTTCCATAGGAACTTGATCGAGTAAATCAACAACTTTTGCAAGCAATGCAGGTGTTGGTATCGTAAAACGAGCGTCCTTCATATGACCTGAATACGTAGAACCATCGCCACCCAAATTTCGAAGAAAAGGAAACACATGTTCGCTAATCACCGTAAACATTTCTGCGGGGGATTGGTTTTTAAAACGCGACCAACGCAAATCTTGGTAGTTTCGTCCTTTTTGATCTTTTCCATTGGGGAAAATTTGTTTTTCCATGGATTTTTTTAAGCGGGTCGCTTTGTTTTCTTCTAGAGTTTGAAGATCATCAAGGCGTCGTATGAAGAGTAAATATGTAATTTGTTCAAGAACCTCTAGTGGGTTTGAAATTCCACCAGTCCAAAAGGAGTCCCAGATTTTGTCGATTTGATTTCTTAATTCACCTGTAAGCATCTTCTATCCTAACTACAATCGTAGGTGTTATGTATATGACTTCCTTTCTATTCTTATTAAAAAAATTTTTCTATAGGATATTGAAGCAATTTTCGAAAAAAAATTTTTGCTGAAAATTAAATCACTCTATAATAAATAGAATATTAAAAATTTGGAATATTATATTAATTGAAATTCCACAAACCGAATTTACTTCTCAAATCATTATAAATCGAATAGGTATTTATATTGATTTGAATTTTCTTATTGGAATGCTTGTTGAAATTTGTTTACCTGTAATTTTTTAAAAAAGTATTTTTACCACAAAAAAAATCTTACAATAAATTGCTTATTAACATTTTTGAGCTAATTAATATTAAAAATACAGCAAATATTTTCTTTAAAACACCAACAGGCATAGAGTGAGCAAGTTTAGCACCTAAAGGAACAAACAAAAGGCTTGTAGGGACAATTGAAAAAACAGCAGGCCAATAAATGTATCCAGCTGTAAAGCCAAGCCCATTTTTTATTCCAACTAAAACATAACCTAATGCACCTGCTAGAGCTATTGGCAATCCGCAAGCCGCAGATGTAGCAATCGCATTACGGACTGGAATACGAAACCAAAGCAATAAAGGAACAACTAAAGAACCTCCACCTATACCAACTAAAGCGCTCATATTTCCTATTAAAAAACCACTCAAACCACTTCCAATTTTACCTGGAAATTCTTTCATGGCTTTTGGCTCTGCTTGTATTAAAAGCTGTAGAGAAATTAACAAAAGAAAAGTTCCAAAAATAATTTTCAAAATATTATTTGATAAAGAGCTCGCAACAAAAGCTCCTAATAAAGTACCTAAAACCATTCCAGGGGCAAGTTTTTTTACTAAACTCCATTGAATTGCTTTTCTTTTTTGATGAGCACGTATGGATGAAATGGCAGTAAATATGATTGTTGTTAAAGATGTTGCTAAAACAATTTGCATTAAATGATTTTGATTTATTTGTGGTTGATTTTGAAAAACCCATAATAATGTAGGAACAAGAATTATTCCTCCACCAATACCAAGTAATCCAGCTAAAATTCCAGTAAAAGAACCTAATAAAAGTAAATAAAAAATTTCAATCATACAATTTTACTCTTTCTATTATTTGAAATAAAAAAATTATAATTTTCTGTCATTAATTTATTAACTTCTGAAAGAGGTGTGATTTTTTCATTTGATATATTTTCCCAGTTATTTTTAATCATCCATTCCATCCGTTGTTTCATGGCAAATATTGAGCTAAATAATAAAGGTGCACTTAAATTCATAATTGAAATACCAAGCTTTTGAAAATAACTTGCAGAGTGTTGTTTTAATTTTCCTCCATCGACAACATTTGCCATAATAAAAGCTCTTTTATTCACAAATTTAATCACTTCATTTAACTCTAATTCATTTATCCCATCTACAATTACAATTTGAGCGCCTGCGTTCATAAATGCATTTAATCGATTAAACGCTTCCTCATTTTTAAAAGAAGAATCCGTTCGCGCAATAACCTGCATAGGATAGGACGCCTCAAGAGCTAAGGAAAGACGATCTACGGATTCTTGCAATGGTCGAACTACTTTTGTAGGAATATGACCACAAACTTTATCATCTAAAGTTTGATCTTCTAATTGGACAGCAGAGACTCCTAAATTTTTTAATTCAGTACATGTTCTTCTTAATTGTTCTTTCCCTCCTAATCCAGAATCAATATCACAGGTTAAAAATATATCCGGATTATTTGAGCGAATAATTTTTGCCGCATTAATAATTTCATTTGAGTTAATTAATCCGACATCTGGCCAAGCAAATTGGGAATAGGTATAACCTAAACCACTTACAAATAATCCCTTCGTTTCTGGAAATTGTGAAGCGATTAAAGCAGAAGCTGCATCATAAACGCCAACATTTACAAGTAATGATCCTTCCTCTAAAAATTTAAGCAATAATGATCCTGAATGTTGATAATTATGTATCATATTTATTCCTTTATTTATTTGTTTTTAGTTTATAATTTTTGACAGCATATACATTCAATTCATGAATGTCAATTTGGAATTTAATCCAAGCTACTTTATTTTTTTATAAGAAGAATTGTTTAAATTAACAGATAAATAAAATTTTAGTAAAAATATTCTTAATATCATTTTTCATATTTATATAGAAATAATTGAATTAATTTTCTAAAACATAATTATTTTCAAATTGATACTTTCCATCTTCAGTTAAATAACTAAAAATGTGATAACCACTATACATTAGAGAATCATGATATGGATATGCAAATATATATTCAGCACCAAGTATTTTTTTACAATCATTTTTTAATGAATCAATAAGATCTTTTCCACCATCAATTAAAAAATAATTAAACTGTTTATTGTTCATCATCCCACTTTTCCATTTTCCATAAACTCTAACCGGAGGATTATATTTATTAACATAAATACCTGCAGAAAAATCAAGGGCAAATCTTTTATTTATTTTAAGATTAGGTAACCATTGCCATGATCCATTTATTGATGTGCAATAAATTTTTGCCTCATCTGCAAAAGTCTTTAAAGACAGAGAAAGTACCAGTGAAAAAACAAAAATATTCCTGAAAAATTTTTTAGTTAAATACATTTAAAAAATTCCTATTTTATAATTTGACACTCTTTTATTTAAAATATTTTGATAGATTCCAGAGATTAAAAATAAAATATATTTTATACTTTAATACTTCAAAAGTAAATGCTTGAATTTTTTGATTTGATCTAATATCATCGATATGCAAAATTTTAATTCTGTTACTTAGATTTATTTATCAAGATATTAAAATTAATTATCATATATAAAAAAAGGAGGTTAAAAATGAACCCCCTTCTCCAAAAAATTAGCTTGATTTAAATTAAAAACTAAAACCATTTACGAAATTTATTTTTTGCTTCTTCAATTTGCTTGGCAATACGTTCACCCTCTTCTCTTATACGCTGTGCAGTTCGATCCGCTTCTTCTCTTGCTTGTTGTGCAGCACGATCAGCCTCTTCTCTTATACGTTGTGCAGTTCTATCTGCTTCTTCTCTTAAAAGTTGCGCAGTTCTATCTGCTTTTATTTTTTCATCAATTTTAGAAATAATTTTATTAGATTCATTATTTAAATAATTGAATAGTGGTTGAATTTTTTCAGCATCAAATTTAACTAATGCTTTATCACTTTCTCTTTTGAAAGCATCTACTTTATCACGAAAATGCTGAAGCTGTTCTTCAGTTGTAAGTTCTCTAAATTGAGAATCCCAACGTGCCAATTCTTCGCGAATTCTCTTTTCTAACTTCGCTAATTCAGAACTTATTTTTTCTATATCATTTGGTTCTTTAACTGGATTCTCAGTATTTGGTACTTTTGGAGTCACTAATACAAATTTAATTTTTGTTAGTGATTGTTCTGTAGCTGTACTTTTTTCAACAATAAAACATAATTGAGGATTAAGGAAATTTTCACAAGATAAGTAATAACCATTTTCTTTATTAACAAGATAATAAGTATTATTATTATCATTAGTTTTAATTAAATTAAATAATGTTGGTTTTATTTCCTTGTTATTTTCTATTACTAGAAATTGAGTCTGAGCTCGATTCATTAACTTTCCTAAAGAAACATTCTCTTTTTTATTAAAAAAAGTTATTTCTAAATTATCAGAAACGTGTAGCTGTTTTTTGTTTTGTGCCTGATTTTCAGCATTAATTTCTGCATTAATATTAGCGTTCTGATTCTCTAAAGTATTATTTGATTTTATAATATAACTATCGTTCAAATTTGGGTAAATAAAAGAATCAGTTGCCGTTTTTATATAATATTTTTCATGAGAAACCAGACTATTTCCTTCATTATCTTTTATATTTTCTGCAAAAACAGCCTCCGTTATTGCTAATGTAAAAATTGATGTAAATAAAATAGATTTTTTCATGATAAGCCCTTGATTTTGATAAGAATTAGATAAATTCTTTATGTTTAGATAATTAAAATTGCATTTAAATTTTATTTTGTCAATTATAAACTTTACTAAATATAATTTTTTATAATTTAATTAAAATAAAAAACAATAATAAAAACAAAATAAATAATAAATTACATATACATAAATTTACACTTTTTTTTCGAAGAAAAATATCTTATAAAAATCAAAATAAATACCATGATAATATTGGAATAAACTATATTTTTTATAATAAATATTATAAAAATAAAAAAATTATTTACCATTTTTCTATTCTTAAATTTGATTAATATAATAACATTCCATTTCATTTCAAATTTTGAATGAATTCTTAAATTATCATATAAAAATATATCTATTAAATTTATTTTTATCCTTTTGATTCAATTTTCTGTGTGCAATACTAGGAAATAGTTTTTGAATAAGATGAATTAGGAAAACTCCTTTCATTTTAAATTAAAGGATATTAAATGAATCATATACCACAACTTATTATTGATTTAGCAGTTATTTTGGGAGTAGCTGCTATTGTCACTTATGTATTTCGGAAAATAAATCAGCCTGTTGTTTTAGGATATATTGTTGCTGGTATTATTGTTGGCCCTTATACACACCCGTTTTTTTCCATAGTCGACGTCGATTCGCTTAAAACGTTAGCAGAACTTGGCGTTATCTTTCTTATGTTTGCACTAGGTTTGGAATTTAGCTTTCGCCGATTAGCTAAAGTAGGGGTATCTGCTGCAGGAACAGCAATCATTCAAATTATAGTTATGATTACATTAGGCCTAACAACAGCTAAATTATTAGGCTGGACAAACATGGATTCCATTTTTTTAGGATGCATGATTGCCATATCTTCAACTACAATCATTATAAAAGCATTTGAAGAACTTGGATTAAAAAAGAAACGCTTTGCCGAATTGGTTTTTGGAATTTTAATTGTAGAAGATCTTGCTGCTATTTTAATGATTGTTGCACTTACAAATATTTCTTTAACATCAAGTTTTAATGGAATTGAGTTATTAATAGCGGGTGGAAAACTAGCTGTTGTTGTAGGAGCATGGTTTTTAATTGGGATATTTTTAGTACCAAGATTAGTTAAAAAAGTAGGACAACAAAATAATAGCGAAATGCTAGTTGTTGTAGCAATAGCATTATGTTTAGGTCTTGTTGCTTTAGCATCTTATTTTAATTACTCCGTTGCGCTTGGCGCCTTTATTATGGGTTCTATAATTGCAGAAAGTCCAGAGGCAAAAAGAATAGAGCATTTAGTAGAGCCCTTAAAAGATATTTTTGGCGCTGTTTTTTTTGTTTCCGTTGGTATGCTTTTAGATCCCAATGCTATTTTAAATAATTTGGGAGCAATTTTATTAATTTCTGCTGTAATTATTTTTGGTAAATTATCATCTGTCACTTTTGGATCGATATTAACAGGACAAAGAGTTCCTAATGCTTTACAAACTGGATTTAGTTTAGCACAAATTGGTGAGTTCTCATTTATTATCGCTACTCTTGGTATTAGTTTTAAAGTAATTGATGATAAACTATATCCTATTATCGTAACTGCATCTATCATAACAACATTTACAACACCCTATTTAATAAAAGCATCGGTAAATATTTCACAAAAAATTGAAAATAAAATTCCCAAAAAAATAAATGAATACATTAATAGTTATATAAATAGATTTCAGAAATTTAGTATAATCGAAGAAAAACAAAAAACATTTAATTTAAAAATAATGAAATGGTTTTTAAATTTAATTGCAATCATAACTATTTATTCTATTATTTCTGTAAAATTTGAGCCTTTTATAAATGGGTATGTTGAGTCTGAAAAATTATCAAAATTATTTTCTTGGATTACTGCTTTTTTAATTGCAGCTCCTAGCACTTGGGCTATGCTCAATACATTTCAATGCAATCCAAATGATCTCTCCACTCAAAAAAGCCTTCGCATTAAAGCATTGGTATTATTTATAAGTAGAATTATAACTATTTTAATAATTGGCTCTCTAAGTTTGAATTTTATTCCTTCGCTTATTTCAGTTTCTATAGTCATAATTGCATCTCTCATTTTTTTATTATTCTTTAGAAGACAAATTTCACAATATTATGCTTGGTTTGAAACACAATTTAAATCTAATTTCAATCAAGAATCCACAAAACAAATGTGTGATGTGAACTCTATATTAGCCCCATGGGATGCTCACTTAATTGAAATAAATGTTCCAAATAATTCTTTTATTTCTGGAAAATCAATTATAGAATCAAATTTGAGAGATTTATATGGAATAAATATTGTAGGAATTTTAAGAGAAGAAAGTTCTTTTATTTCTCCTAAACCTAAAGAAATTATATTTCCAGGAGATATTTTATTATGTTTTGCAACCGACGAAGAAATTGAACAGCTCCGTCAAGAATTAGAAAAGTCTACAAAAGAAAACAACAAAACAAAAGAAGTCATTGATTATTGTTTACAAAAATTTATTATTAAAAAGGAATCTTATTTAAACGAAATTTTAATTAAAGATACAAAAATTAGTGAAGACTATCATTGCACTATTGTTGGAATTGAAAGAGAAAATGTGCGAATAAAAAATCCAAAGGCAGACTCTATTTTAAAAGAAGATGATATCCTTTGGATTGTTGGTGAAAATCAAATGCTTGAATCTATTAGAAACAATATTTAAAAATAATAAATTATTTACAATTTTGCTCAATATATTTATCTAAATTTTGATAAAATGCATTTTCATTTGTATATAAAAGAGCATTAGAATTGAAAGCTGTTACAAAAGAAGCTTTTTTAGAAGGAAAATATTTCATTTGTGATCTAAAGCCAAAAGTCCTACCTCCATGGGTAAATTCAATCTCTTTTAATATTGAATTATATCTTGCTTCTATACCCAAACCATAACCTTCTCTATTATTTTCATTGACTCCATTTATTAAAATTTCACCCGTATTTTGATCAACTAATGTTGTTAATTTTTTGAGTTGTTCCGAATCCAATAGTTTTCCTGAAAATAAAGATCTTAAAAAAGTATTTAAATCCAATGAATTTGAGGTTATTGAAATTCCAGCATTTGCCCAAGACATAGAAAAATCAATAATATTTGTTCCATTTTCAAATATTCGTTCTTCTTCTTCAGTTGTATAATAATAACCATGAATTAAGTTATTAGGAAATTTAACATTTTCTTTTGGAAAAGTTTTAATATAAAAAGTATGCTCTAACTTTAAAGGTTTTATAATACGATCTAAAATTTCTTCTGAAATATCTTTACCTGTTATAGACTTTATAATTTCAGCAGCTAAAACATAATTTGTATTTGAATAATTATATTTATTTTTTGTTTGATCTAAAAGAGGTTTATTTTTTACAGAGTCCAAAATTTCTTCTGAAGTTATATGCTTAAAGTGAAATTTTATAAATTGTTTTAAAATATCAGTCACAACTCTATTTTCATCAGTATAATTTGGAATTCCAGAAGTCATATTTAATATGTTTTTAATTTTAATATTATTCCATAAAGGATATTTATCATTTAAAAATTTCGACACAGGATCTTCGATACTCAAACGCCCTTCTTTCTCTAATTGCAACATTACAACACTTATAAATACCTTTGAATTGCCTCCTATTTGGAATAAACTATGATCAGTTATCATTTCTCCATTTTTACTTTGTTTTCCAATATTAAATGTTTTTGGATTGGAAGAAAAATAACCCGAACATTGTAACGTTAATGGAATACCAGTTACCCCGCTTCTATTTTCTTCTTTCGCCATGATGTCTGTTAAAAGGTTATGAATGTCTATTTTTTCATGATCTTTAGATTCATTTGTATTTTTTTTACAAGATATAAGTCCAACAGATATTGCCATCAATGATAAAGATACTAAACTTTTTAAAGAACTAATTTTCATAAATTCCGCCTATATAAATAAATTATATTAATAACTTAGAAAAATTAAGTTACGTCAATCTGTTTATTTATTACCGCATTAACAAAAAACAAACGTCTTCCTTATTCCAAGTCATTATTGCATTACAACCCGAAATTTTTTTTCTCAATATACCTATAACTTTTTTTTAATAGCTTGATACTTATAGACTTTTAAATTCCAACTCAACTTTGAATACATGGATTATTCTTAAAAATTTCTTAATCAATAATTTATGTTGAATTTTGTAATATATAATCGTTAATTTATTTATATTATAAATATTAATATAAAATTATTTTTAACAAATTATAAAGGATTTAATATTATGAATTCAAAGAATTTACTTGACAATGAAAAAGTATATATACTTGATAAATTATCTGATAAAGATCTTAAATTTGGTCAAAAATTATTTTTAGTCATAGAAAATTTAGAGAAATTATCAACATCAAAAAATATTTTAAATTTTAATTATAAAACATTATTAAATATGAATTATAATTTTCCAAAATCGTTGCAAATTACAGCTTTAAAAACCGAAAAATTATTAGATTCAAAAACAACTTATCCTGTTTTTTATGCAAAAATAATCTATTTAATTTGTCGATTTTATATTTTAAATAAAATAAAAAAAAATGACAGTAATACAAGTCCATTATTTTATAATAAAAATATAAATGAGAAAGAATTTTTATCATTATTAGACCCTATCATATTTTATAGTCAAGAAAATTTTATATTTATTTTTGATGAAAAAAAACAAAAAAACATTGATAAATATATATTATTAGCCAAAGATTTAGCTTATAATATAATTATATCAAATATAAATGAAGAAAAATACTTTCCTGCTATTTACAATACATATAATAAAGACTCAAAATTCATGGAACTTTATAATAATGACTCCTACTGTTATGGTAAAGTAATAAATGGGAAATTGTTTTCTGGTGAAGTAAAAAATTACAAATTAAATGGCGCTACATTTAATGGAAAATTTTATGATTCAGAAATATTTAATGGCCATGTGATTAATTATTCAGTTGGTGGAGGAACTTTTACTGGTGAGATTAAAAATAAAATAATGTGGAAAGGAAAAGCTGAAAATATACAATATAACATTAATAATAATTTAGGGACTTTTTCTGGCGAAATATCTAATGGAATATTTTGGTCAGGTATAGCTGACAATATTTCTTATTCAAAAGCAAAAAATTCTAATAAAACAGTTTTTTGTGGGATTTATAAATATGGCATGGAATATGATGGATATATTTATGAAACTATCAAAAACTCTGATCCTGCTTTAAATGATATAATTATTAAAACAAAAATTCAAGAAGGTTCATTTTCAAATGAAATACCTAAACTACAGAGAGCTGATTCTCAAACATATTTTCAAAAGTTAATTGATACCAATCCCAAAAATACAGATATTAAAAAGAAAATTTTAATTGGGGATAAAAATACCTTTAAAAATCTAAGTTTAGAAGAAAAATTTGATATTAATAATGATAGCAGCAGAAGATTTTTTGAGACTGTTTTTGCAAAAAAACTTTTAAATTATACAATTAATCATAAAATAACGAATAACTCAATTCATCAGGAAAAAATTAAATATCGAATTAAAAATTTAGAAGAATTTACTCATTTTTTGTTAAATTTAAGCGAAATTGTCATACATAAACAGCATTTTAATGAATGGAAAAACGCAAAAAACGACAACCCTCCAAATAAAAATAGCACTTTAAAGCAATACTCTGCTAAGAAAAAATCGTTAGATTCTTCTCTAGAAAATATAATTGAGTCAAAATACCATGATGAAGAAGTTTTTGCAAAACAAAAAAAAATAATTGCTGATATTTATGATCTACATTATTTGCAATATTCATCTGATAAAGAAGGAACTGATAAAGGCATAAAGAGTAAAATATATGAAGATGAATTAGGTATAGATTCAAATCTTTACAATTCAAACCCTTTGTATGTAAAACGCGGTAGATTAGATAACGGATTTTTTAGAAGAATTGAAAGCAAGCATCAAGGAATTTTAAGAAGTATTGATCCAACTCCGCGAAATTTAGTGGACTTAAAAATGGATTCGAATTTAAAAAAATATGATGGAGTAACAAATAAAGACTTTAATGACAGTAATGTACGTTGTCCAGATAGATTTGAGATGGATTTTCCGAATAAGGGAAATAATAGCGACAAAGATTCATGGTTGACTTCAAACTTTGCCAAGCAAGTTCATCCTGTTGTAAATGGGATGTCAGGCTCTATTCTTTGTCAAATACGTTTTTTAGTTTATTGTAAAAACTTTTGTGATAAGTACAGGATAGATAGAAAATTCCCTAAAAACTCAGATGAATATATTAAAAACATAAAATTTATTCATTTCATTAAAAACTATAAGAAAACATACAATAGAGGAATTCCATCATTTAGATTTTCTCAGGTAAGAGATTATTTAAGAATAGTAACTGGTTTATTTGTATTTTATGAAGGAGGCCATACTTTAAATGAAATAATGTCTCCATTTGATTTAGATATTGTCAAAAAAAGACTTACACAAACATTCCCGAATCACTCTGAAATTATTGATGGTAGACAGAAAAATGTTTCACTGAATTTTGAAAATATTTTATTTAAAGACAATTTAGAAGTCTTGGATAGCTCAATTATTGAAACTGAATTTTACTACAAACAAATAAAATTAAGGAATAAATTACACAATGAAATTTTATTAAATAGGACAATTCTTAAAAAAATAAATCCTATATAAAATTACTATCTATTATATTTCATATTAAAATCTTGATCAGACATAATTAAAAATAAAATGCCTTCAATTAAGGAAATAACGCTAGGTATGAAAGTCCATGTAAAAATCAAATATAAAACACCTAGCCAAATTTTACCTAAATAAAATTTATGCGCTCCAAATGAACCTAAAAAGAAAGCAAATAAAGCAGCAGCAATCCTATTTTTTTCATTTAAATTTGAAGCATGAGCTTGTCTGCAGCCACAATTTGGACAGATTTCTGCTCTCAATTTAATTATTTTTCCACAATCAGAACAGTATTTACTATTTTCATCTTTATATAAAATATTTTCCATATATTATTTCCTGTAAGAACAAATAAAAAATAAAGAAGGGAATATAAAATATTATACCTTTATATATTGCATATAAAACTTTAATTCTTCAATAGATTCAATTATATCATCAATAGCTCGATGCTTATGTTTTTTATTATATTTTTTATTATAAATACCTTCAAACAAAATTTTAAAACTAGAAACATCTAACATGCGATAATGTAATGTTTTTGCAAAATCAGGCATCCATTGATCAATAAATTTTCTATCTTGTCCTATAGAATTACCAGCAAGTAATGCCCGATCTGAAGGGGAAAATTCTTTTATTATTTTTATAAGTTCTTTTTCAACCTCTGCCTCAGGTTTACCATGAGGGACTTTTGCGGTTAAACCACTCTTACCATGATGCTCTGTACACCAAGCATCCATTCCCTTTAAAACAATATCCTCTTGAAAAACGATAGTTTCGTATTCTTTAACTATATTCAAAGATAAATCTGTTACCAAAAGAGCTACTTCAAGAATTCTTTCTTTAGTATGCTCTAAACCAGACATTTCCATATCTAGCCAAAATAAATGTTTCATTAATCATCTTTCCATAAAAAAAATAAAAGAGAGCTTATAAGCTCTCTCTTTATCTTAAAGTAATTTCAAAGATTCTTGCAACATTTCAAGCTCTTTTTGATTTTCAAGAAGCTGCTTTTTGGCACCTTCTAGAATATGAGCAGGGGCTCCGTTGGTAAATTCTTTGTTGCTTAAACGCTTTTCAACACCTGATATTGTGTTTGTTACCTTTTCAATTTTTTTAAGCAATCGCTCTTTTTCAGCTTGTCTATCAACCAATCCTTCCAAACTTACAAAAAGTTCAGATCCATTTACAAGAGAAGGTGCACAAAATCCTTTTTGCTCTGTAGCAAAATTAAATTTAGCTTTTGCTAATGCTTCCATTTGTGGAGTTAAATTACCAAATCGAGATTGTGAATCTTTTAAATAAACAGTGAGTTCTGTGGCTGGGTGAATATTAAATTTACCTCTTATCGCTCTTACAGCTATAACCACAGCCTGGACTTCTCGCATATGATGAATTGAATTTTCATCGATCATTTGTGAGCTTGACTCTGGAAGTTTTTCAAACCCAATTGTTTTTCCTTCATGTGATGGATTTAATTGTTGCCATATTTCTTCTGTAATAAAAGGCATGATTGGATGCATAATCCGCAAAATTCCATCAAATATTTGGAATGCAAGAGTTAATGTTTCTTTTGCTAAATTTTTATTATTTTCATCTGCTAAACGTGGTTTTAATAACTCAACAAACCAATCGCAATAAGTCATCCAAATAAATTCATACATAGAGCTTGAATATTGGGAAAATTCATAACGAGAAATATTATCATGAACTTTTCTAACAACATCAAAAAATTCGCTTGTAATCCAGCCCATAATGGCGTCATCTGATTTTGATTTTAAATCATCAAATGAAATTTTAGAGGGATCAACATTAAATTTTTCTGCATTCATAGTTAAAAAACGAGTTGCATTCCAAATTTTATTTGCAAATGTTTTACCTAATTCACAACACTCATCACTCCAAAAAATATCTTGACCAGTAACAATTTGATTCACAAGAGAGAAACGCATTGCATCGGTACCATATTTAGCCATTATGCCAGCAACATCTGGAGAATTGCCTAATGATTTGCTCATTTTTCTACCACGAGAATCACGAACAATAGGTGTAAAGTAACAATGCTTAAATGGAGTTTCACCTGTAAAATACTCACCTGCCATTACCATTCTTGCAATCCAAAAGAATATAATATCAGCTCCCGTAACAATAACATTTGTTGGGTAATAATATTCTAAATCTAATTTTTCTTGCTCAGAAGGATTCGCCCAATTATGAACTCCAAAAGGCCATAGCCAAGAGCTTGCCCAAGTATCGAGAGCATCGGGATCTTGAGTTAATTTATCATGGCCACATTTATCACACTTAATTGGAGGTTTTTCTTCACAATGCACATGATTACATTGATCACATGTGTACATTGGTAAACGATGTCCCCACCATAATTGACGAGAAATACACCAATCTTGAATATTGGTGAGCCAATGCTCCCATGTTTTTTCTTGGTGTGTTGGTATTAATTTTAAACGCCCAGAACGAGTTGCGTCTAAAGTCATGTCTGCTAGTTTTTCCATTTTAATGTACCATTGTTCACTTAAATAGTATTCAATTGGCACATTTCCGCGCTCAGAAATTCCGACAACAAGTTTATGTGGCTGTATTTTTTCAACAAGACCTAGTTCTTCTAATTCAGATACAAGTTTTTTACGCGCAACAAAACGATCTAGACCTTGATAAGATTCAGGTGCATTTTCATTAAGACGTGCATCAGGATGAAATATATTTAATAAACCTAATTTATGTCTTTTACCTACTTCAAAGTCATTCATATCGTGAGCAGGAGTGATTTTTACAATACCAGTTCCAAACTCTTTTTCTACAAAATAATCTGCAATCACTGGGATTTTACGATTACAAATAGGAACTAAAACATTTTTTCCAATTAAATGAGAATAGCGATCATCACTTGGATGAACGGCAACAGCAAGGTCTCCGAACAAAGTTTCGGGACGGGTGGTTGCTACAATTATATATTCATTTGAACTTCCCTCAATAGGGTAACGTAAATGCCAAAGTGATCCATTGCGCTCTTCGGGATTGACTTCTTCATCAGATATAACCGATTGGCTTACAGGGCACCAGTTTACAAGTCTATGGTTTTTATAAATAAGACCATCTTTATATAACTTTACAATACCTTTAGTAACAGCTGCTGAATATTTTTCGTCCATTGTAAAAGTATTACGAGACCAATCACAACTGATTCCCAAAGTTTTTAAATAGTCTTCAATGCGCCCGCCGTATTTTTCTTTCCACTCCCAAGCGTGTTCCAAAAACTTTTCACGACCGATTTCTTTTTTAGAAATGCCTTGATCTGCCAACATTTTTGTTACTTTAGCTTCAGTGGCAATACTTGCGTGATCTGTCCCAGGAATCCAACATGCTTCATACCCCTTCGCCCTATGCCAACGAATGAGAATATCTTGTAGGGTAAACATCATATGACCCATTGTTAAGTCACCCGTGACGTTTGGAGGAGGCATCACAATGGTATAAGGCTTTTTATCTGGATTGCGGGAAGATTTATAAAAATTATTTATATTCCAATAGTTACGTAATTTCGCTTCTGCTTGAGAAGGTTCGAAGGCTTTGGTAAAAGCTTCAAATTTTGTCACGGGCGGCTCCTTTGCTTAAAACATACCCGTTTTTATTACCACTGAATAAAATTAGACACAACTTATAAAAGAATTTCAATTTATTGAAAATTTATTTCTATTGTTGATGAATACAACCTATTTTTTTATAGCTTTTATAAAGTTCATTAACAGCATCTTTTATATTTATTTTAGTATTATTTTTTGTATTTATAAAACAATTATGAGTTATTTCACTTGAATTAATATCAATATTATTATATATTCTTAAAAAAGCTAGATTGGAAGTTATATTTAAATTCAAACACCTTTTATCACCCAATCCTTTATTTTTATAAACTACATAAATGGCCTGAATTAACTTATCACTTAAAGATCCTCTCGTGTTTAAAAACGATTTTTCCATAAATTTAATTATATTAATGTTTGTTAATAAATTACCCGCGATAGCATAAACATATCTATTTGTTTCACCAAGTATACTATATTTTTTATCAAAAACACCACCGCCAGTGATTACTGCGTTAGTAAATTGTTTATTTATATTTTTTTTTACAATAAGATATTGTCTATCTTGGTAAGAAGGATCCATATCAATAGAGGAAAGATATTGAAGAATAAAATCTGCTGAATAATAAGGATCGTCTTGATACATAATATGTTCAGCAGTATTATACCAGTCAAGATTTTGATTTCCAATTAATCCTTGGGTAATCATTATACCATATCCATTTCCATTAAAAACCACATAATCAATAAATTCATTTGTAAGAGAAACATCTTCATCAATACAAGTTGCAAAAACAGAACCAGAAATATTTGTTTCTTTATCAATAGCAACCATAGAAAATGTAGCAAATATAAAACGACTATAAAATATAATAAAAATAGAAAATAATATTTTTAACATGATATTCCTTGAAATAATAATTCAAATATTATTTTCTATATCTTTCTAATATTTTACTCATTAACTTTGGATTATTTGCTGGTTCTGCAATAGTTTTCCATAAAAGTTTTTTTTGTTCAGTTGTTAATTTTGATTTTTTGGATATGGGATAATAATAAGAACGAAAAAGAAATGGCTTTTTAGAATATTTAATAAGATTATGAAATTCTTTATTATAATTTACACTAAATTCAGCGTAGTGAAGATTTCCTAAGACACTTCCATCACCATCTCTTAATAATTTTTGAACTGCTTTATCACTATCAAACGAGTTTTCAAAAGGTATATTCAATTCTTTTAAGTGATCAGATACAGAATACCCCAAACTAACTCGAATAGGTCTAGGAATTAATTTTGGATCCCCCTTATATTCAAAAGGATTATTTTTTAAAGTAATTACTGTATAGCCATCACATGTAGCCATTAATTTGCAAGCACATGACTCTTTTTCATTATTTGCGCCATCAGGATAGTCTAAAATCTCCTCTCTCTCTTTTGTATATGCTGCTAAAATAATCATATCCAATTTACCGTTCCGAATATCTTCAAAACATCTTTTCCAAGGCGCTTGTTCAATTTTTAGATCAATATCTAAAAGTTGCTTCTTTTTTAATTTTTCTATGGCTAAATTTATCAAATCAAATTTAATGCCTGTCATCTTATTATTATCAAACATAGCCATAGGAAAAAGAGGTTTGTCATCAACACAGGCTGTAATAGATATTTTATCCATTGCATTAGCATTACTGCAGATAAAAAAAAGAAAAACGAAATAAAAGATTTTCAAATATAAACTTATTTTTTGAATTAATCTCATAATGACCCCAAATGGATTTATTATACTACAGCCAAATTATAGATTACTATTTTTTAACTGCAATTTATTTTTAATCATTTCTGGTACTTTAATTATTCTATTTTGTTCTTTGTCAAAAACAACCAATTTTGTAATCACCTCTGCATGAAGAAAATCATTGACGTAAAATGCAGTTAAAAGTTCGAAAGAAGCATTAGAGATAGATAATAATTTAAGCTTAAGAATTATGGGATCATGATAATATATTGATTTTTTAAAATCTAGATTTAAACTTTTAGTAATTAATTGTAATTTATTAAAATACAAAAGTTCGTCATTTAAATAAAGCGAACGAGACTCAATAGAAATATCAATATATCTTGAACTTGTTAGATGACCATAAACATCAATATCAGACCATCGCAATTTAAAATTTTCAATAAATAACCATTCTGAGTTTAAGTCCATAAATAGAATTCTTTCTAAAATTGTAATTTTAATAATCAAAAATTTTCAACAATTAAATGTTCTTTTATTAGAGCAATAAATTTTTCAGGAAATTTAACCATTTTATTTGTTTTGAAATTAAAACTCACTAACTTAATGAATCCAGAAGCGGATAACTCTCCATTGTCCATATTTTTAACTATGGATTCCATTTTAACTGAAACTGGTGATAGTTCATAAAACTTAGAAGTTATTTTAATATTATCAGAATAATAAAGTTGTGACTTATATTTAAAATTTATTTCATTTACGATCAAACCTACATTATCTTCACCAATAGATAATTCTTTAAAACCATAATTTTCAAAAAAAGAGCATCTAGCATCATGTATTATCGTAATTAATTTATCGTGACCAAGATGGTTACCATAATTTAAATCACCAATTCGAATTTGATAATATTTCTCATTTTTATATATTATTTTTTCCATATACCATCCATTTTAAACTATAATTCAAATAATAATTCAGTAAATAAAAAATATCGACCCCTCTAGATTAATGCTTTTATTTAGAAATATAAAATTTGTCAATATTTTATAATTTGTTTAAATATTGCATAATTTTAAGAACTGAAGTATCATAAACTTTATTATACTTAAATAAGGAATTCAAATGAAAATTTTGTTTATTTATATTTTAATATTATTTAACTATATTTCTTATTCTTACGCATCAGAAAGTAATAATGAAAAAACAGTTATTTTCATTCGGCATGGGGAAAAACCGTTAAATGTAGAAATAGGACAAATAAATTGTAAAGGACTTAATCGTTCTTTAAAATTACCTAAAGTTTTAGTACAAAAATTTGGAAAACCAAATTTTATTTTTGCTCCAAATCCAAGTGATCAAATAGAAAAAAAACAGCAAAAATTTTCTTATAATCGACCTCTTTCAACTATTGAACCAACTGCAATTCAACTAGGTTTACCAACAAATACATTATTTGGGTTTACTGATGTAAAAAGATTGTCAAATGAAATTTTAAGTGAGAAGTACAATAATTCTTTAATATTTGTAAGTTGGGAACACAATAAATTAGTTGAAATTGTAAAATATATTTATACAAAAGATAAAAACAATAAAGAAACTGATATTCCAGATTGGCCTACAATAAAATACGATGACATTTACATTTTAAAAATTAAAAAAGAAAATAGTTCTTATCAAATTAAATTTACACAAGACAAACAAAACTTAGATAATCAAAGTGAAGTCTGTCCATTTCCAATTGATTCTAAATAAATTTTTATTTAGAAATCCATTTGTCAATAAAAACAGGATTCCAATTTTTTATTTTATGAAGCAATATATCTGGATCGGAGTCACTTAATATTAATTCGGCATTTTCTTTACGAATAAATTGTTCAGCAACAGCATTTTCTATTAGTTTTAGCAAAGAATCATAAAAACCATCGACATTTAATACACCACAAGGTTTTTTATGAATACCCAATTGTGACCAAGTAACAACTTCAAAAAACTCTTCAAATGTTCCAAAACCACCCGGAAGTGCAATAAAAGCATCGGAAAGTTCTGCCATTAAAGCTTTTCTTTCATGCATAGAATAAACAACATGAAGCTCCGTTAAAGATTGATGAGCTATTTCTTTATCAACAAGATTTTTAGGCATAACACCTATAACTTTGCCTTTATGAGCTAAAACAGAGTTCGCAATTTCACCCATTAAACCTACATTTCCAGCACCATAGACAAGAGTAAATCCTTTTTCAGCTATAAGACGCCCCAAATATTGAGCAACCTCACTATAAACAAGTTTAGCCCCATAATTCGATCCGCAAAAAACACAAATTTTTTTCATATACCGTCCAAGTAAATGAGCAATATTAACAAGTTAATAAACAACTAAAAAAAGATCATTGCCTAATTAAAACGGAATAAGATATAAGATTAAAAGTGAGATTGATCAATAGGATTATTAAGGTGACAATATTTTAAAGATATAAAAGTAAACAACCTTAATGTTAAAGCAAGGAACTTTTAGTATGAAAATCGTAATTAAGGTTGGAACTCAAGCCATATTATCTAACGATGGAACCGTTCTTGAAAGCACAATGCAAACATTAGTGGAGCAAATCGCCTTTTTACAGAAAGAGGGTCACCAAATCATTTTAGTCAGCTCAGGAGCTGTTGGATCTGGTAGAAAAGTAGCCCGAGAATTATTAGGCAAAGAATATGGTTCATCTACTGGAGAAAAACAGGTATTAGCTAGCTTAGGACAACATGAACTCATGCATGTTTACTCTAATATGTTTAAAAACTATGGTATTCTTGCCTCACAACTTTTATTAACGAAACAAGAGTTTCATACAAGACAGCATTATTTAAATATTTCAAGACTGCTCAAAGAAATTTTACAACAAAAAAATATTATTCCAATAATTAATGAAAATGATAGTGTCGCAATCGAAGAATTGATGTTTACTGATAATGATGAACTTGCAGGGTTAATTGCATCACAAATAAATGCAGATAAACTCATTATTTTAACTTCAGTTAAAGGTGTATATAATGGAAATCCAAATCTTCCTGAATCTAAATTAATTTCCATAATCAATCCTGTAATTGATGGCTGGCCTGAAGTTTCAACATCAAAAACGAGTCAAGGACGTGGTGGCATGATTACAAAACTTGGCATTGCGCGAAAAATGTCTGAATTAGGAATTACAACACATATATGCAGTGTCCATGAAAAAAATATCATTCATGAAATTATGAATGAAAAGAATATTGGTACAACTATTTTACCAACAAAAAAGAAATCAAATTTAAAACGCTGGATAGCTTTTAGTGATAGCAAACAAAGCAGTGTTATTTTTGTGAACTCATGTTTACTTGAAATTATAAAAGAAAATAAAAGAGTTATTAGCTTATTACCAATAGGAATTGAAAAAGTTCAAGGGGAATTTAAAAAAGGTGATTTAGTTGAAATTTACTCTCCAAATGGTGATAAAATTGGTGTTGGTATTGCACGTTATCATTCTGAAAAATTAAAAGAATATCTTGGTCAAAAAGGAAAACCCGAATTTATTCATTATGATCAATTACATTTTAATATAGGAAAATAAAAAATGTATGAATTAAAAAATCAATTTCAAAAAACTAAAAAATCAAGCTATGTTTTAAATAATTTAAGTGATCCCATTAAGAACGAAGTCCTTAAAACTTTATCAAAAAATTTAATTGTAATGCATCAAACCATTTTAATTGAAAATGCTAAAGATTTAGAAAAAATGAGCAAAGAAAATCCATTATATGATAGATTATTACTAACAAAAGATAGAGTTCTAAGTTTTGCTAATGACATTTTAAAAATAGTAAAACTAAAATCACCTGTTCAAAAAATTTTAAATGAAAAAATACTCGAAAATGGATTAAAATTACAAAAAATAACTGTTCCTTTAGGAGTAATAGGAATCATATATGAAGCAAGACCAAATGTAACAATAGACGTTTTTACACTTTGCTTTAAGTCAGGAAACGCTGTTATCCTAAAAGGCGGAAAAGAAGCTCATTATAGCAATTCAATTTTATATGAAATCATAAAAAAAACCTTAATAGAACATCATATAAATTCTGATATTGTTTATTTACTGCCCCCAGAAAGAGAAGCTACAGAATTTTTAATTCAAGCGGTTGGTCTTGTTGATGTTGTTATTCCACGTGGTAGTAAGCAATTAATAGATTATGTTCGAAATCATTCTAAAGTTCCTGTAATTGAAACTGGTGCAGGAATTGTCCATACATACTTTGATTCTAGTGGAGATTTAGAAAAAGGACGCCGCATTATTGAAAATGCAAAAACCCGAAGAGTCAGCGTTTGCAATGCACTTGATACCTTAATTATTCATAAAAATAGATTAAATGATTTATATGATTTAATTAAAGATTTAAGTTTAAAAAATGTAGAAATTTTTGCAGATGAATTAAGTTATAATAAACTAATTGAGAAATATCCTGATCAACTTCTAAATAAAGCAAAAGAAGAAGATTTTGGAACTGAGTTTTTATCATTAAAAATGTCTATAAAAACTGTAAATTCAATAGAAGAAGCTTTTGAACATATTTTTCAATACTCCTCTGGCCATAGCGAAGCGATTATAGCTGAAGATGAAAATGCGATTCAATCCTTTTTTCAAAATATAGATGCAGCTGCTGTCTATGCAAACGCTCCCACTTCTTTTACAGATGGTGGAGAATTTGAAATGGGTTCTGAAATAGGTATAAGCACTCAAAAATTACATGCACGTGGTCCAATGGGACTTGAAGAACTCACAAGTTATAAGTGGCTAATTACTGGAAATGGCGAACAAATCAGAAAATAAAGTTTAATTATCACCAGAGCAAAAGCCTTTGTTCATTTTTTAAAGTCATAGGTTGATTTACTTGACATGAAAAGGTTTTTTCAAAATCTTCAGATAACATCATTTGAAAATTGACACGTAATTTTAGAAAAGAATGTTTTTTTATCTCTTTTAAATATTTGTCCTCTGTTTCTAAGCCACACCATTTTTTTGCATATTGAATAAAAAATTTCCTTTTTTCATTATTATTTATTTTTTTATTTTCAGGAAAATGATTTTGATATGATATTTTTAAACCATTTAAATCTGCTATATTTTCGTCTAAAGTGATTTCTCCATCATTATTTTCAGTATTAAATAATAAAACCATTTTATCCAATTCTTTCTTTAAATATAATTTTTCATTTTCAGAAAGCCAAGAATGTATATTTCCATAGGCATCAAACTCAATTCCATTACCATCAAATGCATGCGACATTTCATGAGCGATAGTTATACTTAATGAATAATAATCTAATTTATCTGATAGTCTTTGATCTAAAATAGATGATTTTAATACACCATACGGAATAAAAAACTTATTTAAATTAGTTGTATAATAAGCACTAGTATAAAGAGGTGAGTAAAGCCATTTAGATGAATTTGCATTTTGATTAATTTGATTTATCATTAGTTTAAATTCATTTTGTAAGATTTTCATTTGATTTTTTAAATATTTTTTAGTGCTTAAATTTAGAACAGGCTCTAATCCCCAGTCTTTCATATTTTCAGGTTTTGCTATTTCAAAGCGAATAAAATTAATTTTATTTATTGCATGATCCTTTGCTGAATTTGAAAGCCATTTATTATTATAAATATTTTTTTTAAAAGTATTTTTAAGATCTGTAATCAAATTATAAATTTTTGCATAAGGAATTTCTTTATTGTAACTATGAAATAACTCATAATCTAAATTTCTTTCAAAAGATTTTATGGTTGATAAATAACAATGATCTTTTATATCATTTTCCTTATTTGAATTTTTAAAATATTTACTTTTAAAATTTTCTTTTTGAAAATAAAAATCTGGAAATGAATATCTAATTTCACCTTTAGACAATTTGTACCAGAGTATTAAAGATTGCAATTCTTCTTTTGTGGATTTTTCAAGTAATAAATTCAAATGTAAAAAAGCATTTTCTGGTATTATAGAAATTTTAATTTCAATTGGTATTTTAGGTAAAATATATTTAAAATAAATATTTGGAAATTTATTTAATAAATAATCTCTATTTACTTTTTTGTCTTTCATAATTATTTCATTTAAATTTTTTTCATTTGGATAAATATTTGCAATGCTTTTTTCAAATTCAATAATATAATTAGCCATAGATTCATAATTTTTAATATTCATATTCTTTAAAAATAATTTTATTATATTTTCGTACTCAATCATTGAATTATTTTCAGAATAGATACTTTTCAATTTAAGTGGTAATTCATAAGTAAAAAATATATCTTTTATTTTATTATTCTCAGAATTTAAACTCTCTTCTATATTAAAAAAGTATAAATGACCATTCAAGGCATCTAATGCTATTTTAATAAGTAAATCATTTTTATTATTTTTAAATAATTGGTTTTTATATTTATCTATTAATTCAAACTCCTCTAATTTTCTAGCATTTTCACTAATACAAGAATTGTAATAATTTTTAATCATTTCACTTCTTGGTGAATTATCTTTTCTATTTAAAATTGAGTTTATATAATTTTTCCTATCATTATTTATTTCCAAAATTGCATCTTCATGACTATAAACATAGCTATGCTTATTTTGGGGTAATATATTTTTATTATTTTCATTTGAGCAAACATAATCATAAAAATTTTCACAGGGTGAAATATCTTCGTTTAACTTAAATTCTCTATTATAAAAATTCTTATAATTAAAATCAACATAATTTTGTGTATATGCAGCATTAAAAATAAAAATATTTATAAATATTATAATATAGAACATAAATCCTCCAAATATAATTTATTCTTACCAAAAATTAGAAATATTTTCCTTATAAAAATAAAGAGGATCTTCTTTTTTACAAGAAAATACGCTAGAAAATTCTTTTGAAAGTTTCATCTGATTATTAACTCTAAAATCAGGTGGGGAATAATTACTATTTTTTAATAAATTTTCTTTTTCTAATGGAGAATATACTGCACAAAATATTTTAGCTGATTGAATAAAAAAATCTTTTTTTACGGATATATCTTTTTCATGAATTTTTGCTGCTTTATATGAAAACCTCAATGCATTAAAATCGGACAGATTCTCACTTAATGTCTTAACAGCATTAACACCAGAGTTATTAAAAAAATTAACAAACTTTTCACTTTTTGTTTTAAATTTTTCTTGATCTAAATCTGACATCCATGGATTATAATTACCAATTTCATCATAATTTGCTCCATAATTATCAATGGAGTGAGCAATTTCATGAGCAATAACTACACCAATACCACCATAGTTTAAATTCTCTGAAAAATGGACATCATAAAAAGGAGGTTGTAAAATACCTAATAAAATAATAAATTGATTAGCTCTCTGATCATAATATGCATTCGCATTTAAAGGAGACATTTGCCATTTTGTATTAATAATTTCATGATTAATTTCATTTATTAATTTTTTAAAATTTCTTTCTTTTAATTTTAAAATATTTAAATAATATTGATTTACATCTATATTAATTAAATTTTCTAAATTCCAATCTGTCACATTATTTGGTCTAACAATTTGAAATTTCATTTTATTTAATTTAATTTCTGCTTTATTTTTAGAATTTTCTGATAACCAATTATTCTTTTTCAAAGCGCTAATGTATTCTTTTTTAATTTGATCAATCATATTTACAATTTTATTATTTGAAAAATTTTTATAATAATTTTTACTAATTTCATATTCAATATTTTTACCAAAAAAATTTTCAGCAATATTTGTACATTCATTTTCAATTGATAAATTTTCTAATGAACTTCCAAAATATTTATTTTTAAATTCTTTCAATTTAGAATAAAATATTGGTAAAGAAAATTTCACAAGCTCCTCATCATTCAATTTATACCAAACAGAAAGAGCAAAAAGCTCGGATGTTGATGCCCTTTCAAAAATATCATTCATTAATAGAAAAACTTCTTCTGATATTATATTTAAATTTATATGATTCGGAATTTTATTTAAAATTTTATTAAAGTATAGGTTTGAATATTTATTTAATAATATACTTCTTTCAATTGAAATATCTGAGTTATAATAAATTTGGGAAATATTTTGTGGATATATTTTTGATATTTTTCTTTCAAAATCAATAATAAAATTTGCATGATGAGAAGAATCATTTATTTTTAAAGTATTAAAAAGTTGTTCAATAAGAATTTTATAATCGTCTAACAAATCCTTATTCTCATAAAATATTTTATTCATTAATGGGAGCTCATGATAAAATAACAAATCCTTTACTTTATTATTTTTTTTATTTGGTACTTCTAAAATTTTTATTAAATTCATATTTGAATAAATAGATTCTTGAAATAAATGGTCTAACATTTTATTTTTATCGTAAAAAGATAAATTATTAAGATAATTTTCAATATATGTTTTTGATTCAAACTCTCTCAAATTAGTATTTAAACAAGATTGATAAAAATCTTTTAAAGTTTTATTTCTATTATTTAATACTTTTTGCTTTATAAGCGATTTTAAATATTGCTTTCTTTGTTCTTTGACTTTCGTCTCGGCTTTGTCAATTCCAATATATAATCCTGATTTATTGTTTGATAATTTGTATTTTTTTTCTTCTTCTGAACAAACGTATTCATAAAAATTTGTACACGGTGAAACATCTTTATTTAAATGTGTAAGAAAATTATTATTATTCAATTTTATAGAATCTATTTGAATATTATTATTTTGATTTTCATAAATAAATGATTCATTTTTTTTATTACAAGATAAAATAATTAAAGGTAAAATTAGAAATAATTTTTTTAATTTAGTGCTCATAAAATTCTCACTTTTAAATTTTATTAGAAACACTAAATTAATAATATTTTATCACAAATTAGTCAATTTTATAAACTTTAATAATATTTAAGAATCTACCATAGTGAGATTCTTTCTTCATTTGGAAGAGTCATTGGATCACCTTTTTTACAAGAAAAAGTTTCTTCAAATTTTTCAGATAATTTCATTTGATTATTAACTCTTAAATCAATTGGAGAATGAGGATCATTTTTAATAAAATATTCTCTTACTTTTGGTTGCAATACACCGCACCAAACTTTAGCAAATTGAATAAAAAATTCTTTTTGCTCTTCTTTATTTTCTGATGTTTTATTTGGAAAAGCGGATTGGAAAGCATTTTTAACTCCAACAAAATCTGCTATATTTTCTCCTAAAGTTAATTTTCCATCGATCCCATCCTTAGCAAAAAGATTAATTATTTTAAAAGTTTTTTTATTAAATAGTTTTAGATCTTCTTTATTCATCCAAGGATTTAATTTTCCTAACTCATCATATTTTGAGCCCTGATCATCAATCGAATGACCAATTTCATGGGCAACAACCATACCTACAGAACCAAAATTAATGATATCTGATTTTGTCTCATCAAAAAATGGCGCTTGTAATATGCCAAGAGGCATTACAAATTGATTTGCAGTAGGATTATAATAAGCATTTACCGTTAATGGAGACATTTGCCATTTTAAATCATTCACTGGTAACTTTATTTCTTTGAGCATTTTATTGAAATCATTATCTGCTATTTTTCTTTTATTTTTTATGAAACTATCAGGATTTAATTCCGTAGTTTCAATTAAATCCCAATCTTCAAGATTATCTGGTTTAACCAATTGAAAACGAATTTTTTTAATTTTCAATTCTGCCTTTGATTTCGCTTCTTTCGATAACCAAGTATTTTTTTCTACATTTTCTAGAGTCGTTTTTTGAATTTGATGAACAATACTCTTTACTCTATTCTCGGGAAAGTTTTTGTAATATTTATTTAAAACTTCAATATCTAAATTTCTTTCCAAAATTTGACTTGTATCAACAGTACATTGCAATTCTAGGGACTCTTCAATTTTAGAAGAACCAAAATATTTATTTTGAAAATCTTTATTTTTTATATAAAATTCTGGATATGAATATTTGATATCCTGCATTGAAAATCGATTCCAAATAGCTAATGCCTGTAATTCTTTAATTGAGACTTTCTGAAAAAGAACATTAATTTGTTTTATAACATCTTTTGTGACTAAATTAACATTGATATTATTAGGTATTTTATTTAACATTGTTTTAAAATAAAGATTGGGATAATTTGATAGAAGCTTTTCTCTTTTAATAGAAATATTACTAGTAAATATATTTCTGAACTCTGCTTTTGATGGGTATACTTTAGCAATTGATTTTTCAAAATCTATTAAAAACGAAGTTTCATTTTTCAGACTAGACATAGAAATAAGATCAAAAAATTGAATCATTAGATCATGATAATCTTTCATTAAATTTTCATCAGAATAGTAGTCCTTTGAACCTAAACGTAGATGATAATAAAATAAAATATCTTTAATTTTTGGATTATTTCTATTATTAAACTCATTAATGCTTATTAAATTTGAATTTCCTGTTAAAGATTCTTGAGCAAACTTCTCTAATAATTCTTGTTTTGATAAATTTACTATTTCTTTTTTATATTCTTCTATTAATAATAGTTCTTCTGTTTTTCTTGATTTTTCATTCATGCATGATGAATAATAGTTTTTTATCATTTTATTTTGTGCTGATAAATTTGATTCATTTAAAAGAGAATTAATATATTCAAAACGTTGTTTTTTTATTCTTTCAGAAGCATCATTAATACTAAAAATATAACGATTTTTGCTCTCTGGTAATTTAAAATCTTTAATTTCATTTGAACAAACATATTCAAAAAAATTATTGCATGGTGAAATGCTTTTATTTAATTGAAATTCTCGCTTTTCAGGAACAACAAACTTGGCGTCAGGTATTGTTGGTATTTCGCTTGAAAAAGAAATACTACTTGAAAAGCACGCTATAGTTATAATTGAAGTATATAAAGATCTCATTTTAATTGTCATTCTGATTCCTACTTAAAATAATAAAACAATTTTCCATGATAAATGGATAAAAAGAAACCTACCGTATCAAGTTTTTAATTTATTTACAAATTTAAATATTATACACTTTATATTAATAAATTAACTTTAAGCAGCAAAATCAATTATATTGAAATTTATAAAGCAAAAAGGCATGACTAAAATCATGCCTTTTATAAAATTATTTATAAAATTTTAATTACCAAAGAGTTATTCTTTCACTATCTGGAAGCGTCATAGAATCACCTTGCGAACAAGAAAAGGTTTCTTCAAATTTTTTTGATAGTTTCATTTGATCATTCACTCTGAGATCGATTGGAGAGTGAGGGTCTGTTTTAATTAAAAACTCTCTATTTTTGGGCTGAATAACCCCACACCATGTTTTAGCGTACTGAATAAAAAATTCTTTTTGTTTTTCAATATTCTTGGCATTATTAGGAAACGCTGACTGAAATGCATTTTGTAATCCAACAAAATCTGCAATATTTTCACCTAATGTTAGTTTACCGTCTATCCCATCTCTCGCAAACACAGTAATTATTTTTTGAGTTTTTTGCTTAAATGTGTTTAAATCGGATTCATTCATCCAAGGATTTAGTTTTCCTGTTTCATCGTATTTTGATCCTTGATCATCAATAGAGTGACCAATTTCATGAGCAACAACCATTCCTACAGAACCATAATTTACTATATCTGATTTTGTTTCATCAAAAAATGGAGGTTGCAATATTCCCAGTGGCATTACAAATTGATTTGCAGTTGGATTATAATAAGCATTTACAGTTAATGGTGACATTTGCCATTTTAAATCATTAACAGGATACTCAATTTCATTCAGCATTTTCTTAAAATCGTTTTCAGCAATTGACCTTTTATTTTTAATAAAAGTATCTTCATTTAAAACGGTTTCATCTTTTAAGTCCCAATCATCAATATGCTCAGGTTTAACTAGTTGAAATCTAATTTTTTGTATTTTTAATTCAGCTTTATGTTTTGCTTCTTGAGATAACCATGTATTTTTTTGAATATTATTTAAAGTTGTTTTTTGAACTTGATTTACAATGTTTTTTACACGCTGTGATGGAAAAGTATTATAATAAGCATTTACCACTTCTATATCAAGATTTCTTTCTAAAACATTTACAGTTTCTTGTGTACATTGCATATCCAAAGGTTCTTCTGCTTTCGAAAGACCATTATATTTACTCTTAAAGTTTTTAAATTCTGAATAAAAATCTGGATATGAATATTTAATATCACCTTTAGAAAAACGATTCCATAAAGCTAAAGCTTGTAGTTCTGAAAGAGATGCATTTTGTAATTTTGTATTCATTTTACTAAAAGCATCTTTTGTAATTACATTGATATTAACGTCATTAGGAATTCTATCAAGCATAGTTTTAAAATTTAATTGTGGATATATAAATAACAAATATTTTCTTTGAATTGAATTATCTTTGGTACTTAATTCTCTCATTTCTGCTTTTGATGGATAAACACTTGCAATATCTTTTTCAAACTGAACTATAAAATTTGATTTACTATCTGAATCATTCATATTAATCATATCAAAAAAGTTTTTAATTAATTTATTATAATCACTTAGCATTTGTTGATTATTATAATAATCTTTAACTTTTAGAGGTAGTGAATAAGAGAATTGAATATCTTTAATTTTTGGATTATGAATATTTTCATCTTCATCTATACTTATTAAGTTTGGATTTCCAGATAAGGATTCAAGTGCAAATTTTTCTAATAACTTTTCTCTATTTAAATTCATTATTTCATTTTTATAATTATTTATTAAACTAAACTCTTCATTTTTTCTTGAATTTTCATTAGAGCATGATAAATAGAAATTTTTTATCATTTTATTTCTTGAATTTAAATTTGGTTTATTCAATATATAATTAATATATTTCAATCTTAATTTTTTAATTCTTTCGGCTGAATCATTAAAACTGAAAACATATCTACTTTTACTTTCTGGTAATTTAAATTTTTCAATTTCTTTTGAACATGTGTAGTTAAAAAAATTATGGCATGGTGAAATTGAATTATTTAATTGAAAATCCCTTTTTTCAGGCACAACAAAATTAGCGTCTGGTATCGTTGGATAATCATCAGCAAATGCAGAAAAAGCAGATAATAAAGAACTAAAAAACGCTGTAATGCATATTTTTTTTAAATTATATGACATAATATTTCCTATTAATTAAAATTTTGATTCTGATCATTATTAAGAATAAAAATTTAAAAAGTCAATTTTTTTGATTAAATATTTATAATAGTTATTATCTCTATTTATTTAAATTTAAAATTTTTGGTAATCTTAAATCTGCTTTTTTGCAGAATGAAACCGCAATTAATATTTGCCATAATTTTAATCAGTAATTATTTCAACAAAGCTAATTTAAAATTAAACTTTTTTTTAATAATACATTGGAAATCTATCACTTAATTTTTTAATTTTTGGTTAGCAATATAAATTAAAAAGGTCTTAAATATTAATAGGAAAAAAATGATAACTTTTTTTAAATTATAAAATTATTAAAATATTTTTTTTATGACTTAATACATTATTTTTTCGTAAATTAGCATTAAATCAAATATGATATGCTTAAATTTATTATGTATAATATGATAATAATTTTTATAATAAAATAATTGACTTATTATAACAAACAATTTAAGGGTATTAAAATTTGGAATATTTAACAATTCCGATATTTTTAATGTTTTTTAGAAAGGCTGCAAAAATATGCTATCATTTTTTAAAAAAAAAATTCCAATATTTGAATTAATACAATCTTTTCTTTTTATTTATATCAGTAAAAATTCATTTTATTTATATAATAATAAAAATTAGTTTTTTTATTAGGAATATGAAATGATAATTGAAGCGTTAAAAGATAGCAAACCAACAGCTTTTGGATATTTATTACTTGGAGGTGCCTTTGGCATACTTTTTCAAAGTTTAAATGTACATTGGTTTTATGGTATTTTAATGAGCGCCATGGTTTATGCCGGGTTTTCTCAATTTATTGCTATACCTATTTTGGCAGCGCATGGTTCACTATTTAGCATTGCAATTGCAACTTTTTTAGTGAATTTAAGGCATATATTTTATGGTATTGCTTTTTTAGATAAATTTAAAGTTAATAAAATATTAAAAGGATATCTTATTTTTGGACTTACAGATGAATGCTTTTCTATTATAAGTTCAAAAAATAAAATAAATAATAGAAAATACGAAGCTACAATTGTTATTCTTTGCCATATTTACTGGATTATTGGTACATTTATTGGAATATTTCTTCATAAAGAAATATCAGGATTTGATATAAATTTTTTATTTTTTTCACTTGTTGCTCTGTTTGCAATACTAACAGTAGATTCATTTAAAGCTAATAAAGATATATATTCTCTTTCTACAGGAATTCTTACTTATATTTTCTTTAAATTTATTGGTGTTCAAGAAATATTATTTTTTAGTATGCTAACAAGTTTTTTTATAATCTATTTTTGGATATTTTTAAGCGACAATACCGAGGAAAAAGATGTCATTTGATAGGTATCAAACTTATATCCTTTCAGCAATTATTATTATGAGTTTAGTCACATATCTTACAAGAGTTGTTCCTTTTATTTTTTTCCAAAATATAAAGAATGAACTTATAAAAAAAACAGGCTCACATCTCCCAGTTTGTTTAATGGCTATTTTGACAATCCATTCAATTGACTCACTCAAAGAGTTTGATCCAAACTATCTCATTAATGGCTGGATAGCATGCGCTTCTTCTGTGCTTTTCTATTGCACGATAAGATCTGTTTTAGTTAGCATGATTCTTGGAACAACCGTTTATTATTTTGTGTTAAATTATTTATAAAAAAAGCAAGCTAGAAATAGCTTGCTTTCATTTTTTTAAAAAAGAAAAATATTACTTTTTCTTTTTAGCTAGAGTAGCTGCCGCTGCTTTTTTTGCTTTAGATGGAGAACGTGAGCCAGTTACTTGCTCTTTTAGTGACTTCGCTGCGCGGAATGCAATTTTTTTGGAAGCTGGGATTTTAATTTCTTCGCCTGTCTGTGGATTGCGACCCATGCGTGGAGCGCGCTCTTTAACTTGTAAAATTCCAATTTTATCGATGCGAAGTTTCTTGCCAGAAGCTACTTCACTTTCAACAGTATTTAGAAAATCGGCGATCACTTCTTTTGTTATTTTCTTAGGAAGTTGATCGAATTTAGCTGCAACATTCGCAATCATTTGACTAGTAGAAACTGTCTCTGGCTTAGCCATAGGGTACGCCTCCTTTATGAGAAAAAAGAACAAGAGCCAAATGCTTAGCCCATTTTAATCGCCAAAATTGGCGCTTGTTTTTTTTAAAATGGAAGTTCTGCATGCTCCTGTTACTTAAATATAAGGAAATCATTGTACAAGTCAATAGCCGACCTAAAAAATTGTAATAAAGCTAGCGTATAATCGGCATTACCTTATCTGAATTTGTTGATCTATTGATGAGGAATAGAATTTGTAGCATAACAGTTTGGAAAGTAGGGGAGCAGTGTTGCCTATTTTTTTATCAAAAAAAGGAGTACTTATGTCACTAATCGACGCTATTCGCGCTCGTCAAATTTTAGATTCTAGAGGAAATCCTACTGTTGAAGTTGAAGTTTTAACAACAGAAGGCTATGTAGGACGCGCTTCCGTACCATCTGGAGCAAGTACAGGTGAACACGAAGCTTGTGAACTTCGTGACGGTGATAAATCATATTATCAAGGTAAAAGCGTTTTAAAAGCGATAGAAAATATAAATGAACACATTGCACCATTATTAGAAGGTGTAATTGATGTTTCAGAACAAGCAGCAATTGATGATTTGCTTATTGAAGCAGATGGCACTGAAAATAAATCTAAATTTGGTGCAAATGCTATTTTAGCTGTATCCATGGCTTGCGCTAAAGCAGCTGCAGAAGAATCTGGCCTACAATTATTCCGTTATTTAGGTGGTACTTTTGCAAAAACATTACCAGTTCCATTAATGAATGTTATTAACGGTGGAGCTCATGCAGACAATAATGTAGATTTTCAAGAGTTTATGTTAGTACCACATGGCTTTAATAATTTCTCCGACTCCTTGAGAGCTGGTGTTGAAATTTTTCATAATCTAAAAAAAGTTTTAACTGAAAAAAAATTGGCTACAACTGTTGGTGATGAAGGAGGATTTGCTCCTAATTTAAATAGCAATGAACAAGCTCTTCAATTATTAAAATTAGCTATTGAAAAATCAGGATACAAAATTGGTACGCAAATTAGTTTTGCTCTTGACGTAGCTGCAAGCTCATTTTTCAAAGATGGAAAATACAATTTAGAAGGCGAAGGCGTTAAAAAATCTTCTGCTGAAATGGTAGATATGTATGAAGATCTTTGCAATAAATATCCTATTGTGAGTATTGAAGACGGCCTCGATGAAAATGATTGGGAAGGCTGGAAATTATTAACAGATAGACTTGGTAAGAAAATTCAACTTGTTGGTGATGACCTATTTGTTACAAATCCTAAATTACTTGCAAAAGGAATTGATAAAGGAATAGCAAATTCTATTCTTATTAAATTAAATCAAATCGGAACTGTAACAGAAACATTAAAAGCTATTGAACTAGCTAAGGTGAATGGCTATACAACTATTATTTCTCACAGAAGTGGAGAAACAGAAGACTCCTTTATAGCTGATCTCGCTGTTGCTACAAACTCAGGCCAAATTAAAACAGGAAGCGCTTCACGCACGGATCGTATTGCAAAATACAACCAACTCATTCGTATTGAAGAAGAACTTGGAAACACAGCAAGCTTTGCTTGGAGAATGGGACGTCGTATTTAATTAATACGACTCTCTCATTTTTTAAATTAAATTTGTATTCTTTAAAGAAAACTTTTTATATGACTTCTTTACTTGATGATAAGGATTTTGAGTATTCCATGTTAGTTCATTTATTTCTTGAATTACGCGGAAGAGGAATGTCTTTATCATCTGCTGATTTGGATATTTTAAAATCTTGGGAGGATTCAGGTATTAAACCTGAGTTCATCGCACAAATAATGATTGAGTATGCTGAAGATTGCAAACAAAGATCAAAACACTTTCCAAATTCCTTTTTACCTCTATCTCGAAGAGTTCGTTCTATCTTAATAAAGGCAAATGAAACTTAGGGGAATAACATGAGTGCAAATCGTTCTTTTGAAGAAATTTTTATTTCATTACAAAATTTAGCTGAATTAAGAGAACAAGAGCAAGAAGAAAATGATTCTTCTCCTATAAAAAATCAAATCCACTCTTGCAGATGTGGCAAAAATGAATATTCCCATTCAATTGATGATTCCGATGATAATGAAAACGAAGAAATTGAAGACAATGAACCAAGCGAACCTATTTATATAGAGCGAACTCAAAATGGATTGCGTTTTGCTGTTTGCCCAGCTTGCAATCCTCGTTTGCATTGCGCTTTATGCGAGGGAACAGGTCATAGAGTTCTTTCAAAAGTACATTTGTTTGAAACAAATGAAGGTGAGTTCGAACATGAAACAGAAGAAATTTGTCCTAACTCTTGTTCTTGTACACACACAGAAAGACTCGTTACCTTATTAAACAAAGCTGATATTCCTAGTAAGTATATGGAAGCAGATATTACTTCATTAAAAGACGATCACTTAAATGAAAATCAGTCTAAAAAATTAAATGAAAACATTAGAAAAATTGTTAATTTTTGTACGCAAGTTGCTTCTAGCTCTTTAAGTAATTTTAGTAAAAATCAAAAATATTTTATAACCTTATTTGGACCAGTTGGATCAGGAAAAACATTATTAGCAGTTTCTGCTTTAAAAATGGCTATTATTGACTATGGTTTTTCTGGAAAATTTGTTGATTTTCAGTTTTTACTAAATCAAATTAAAGCAGAATATGAGCAAAAACGTTCTGGTGAAAGTATTTTAAAAGAACTTAGAGAAGTTGACATTCTTATTATCGACGAACTAGGAAAAGGTCGTAATGAAAATGAATGGCAACTTGAAAAACTAGATGATCTTATAAATTCTAGATATAATGCTAGAAAAATAACTATTTTAACGACAAATTATTTACCGCCTAATTATAAATATGACGATAAAGATATTCCAAGAACAATAAATAAAGAAGTAAATGATTTTTGGCGTGAAGGTAAAGTAAATGCTAGCCAAGGAAACGTACCTGTTCATGAATCTTTTTGGAATGTTTCTTTATTAGAAAGAATTGGCGCACGAATGTATGAAAGAATTTATGAAGTGTCCGATTTTATTGACTTCACCGGACTTCCTAGTTATAGAAAATATATTGGAAAAAGTTTTTTAGAATTATATTCATCTAAAAACAATTGAACTAAAAACAGTGAATAAATTATGAACTTAATTGAATCATTTGATATTTTAAGTCTTTCCGTTTTAAATACTTTTCTAATTGATATGAATTATGATATATCAAAACATTCCTCTTATGAATCAAGAAAAGGAAATATTGGTGTTCCTCTTGGGTATGGAACAGAATTTGGAGAATTTTATTTTGGAAGTTCTCTTATTGCAGATTCAAAACACAGAGGATTACCTTTAAATCCAATAGCAGGATTCGGCTTTGGTTTAGGTAATTCAGAAAAATTTATTGGATTAGACAGCAATATTAGTATTGGTAGCACGAACCCTTTTGGTGGAGAGGGAATGGCTCACGATTCACATTATGGATTTAAATTACATAAACAATTTTTTTTAAATAATTCTATTTCAATCGGTATAGAAAATTTTATTTCGAATGGAAGAGATAAAAACTCTTATGGTTCTTATTTTTTAAATTCAACCCAATTAATCCCTATTTTTAGTAGTTTATTATTAGTTACAATAGGTGCTGGTACAGGGCGTTTTTATACTTCAAAATTTTACAAACAAAATAGTGATAAACAACCAAATGCCAATATAACACCAATCGGTATATTTGGAAGTTTAATATATTCTTTTAAACCAAATTTTGGAGTACAGGTTTCATCGTCATCAGATATTATAGGAACTATTCTTTTTTTTAACCCTCTTTTTTTCACAGATTTAAATGGTTTTAAAGGTGGGATTGGAATTATGGATCTATCTCATGAAATAAATGAAAACAATTTAAATGTAACTTTATCTTACTTAGTTAGACTTTAAAATTTAAAACACAAATTGAATTCCTGTTTGTGTTGTTAACAAAGTGTCTGTTTGCGACCCATCAGAAAATGTTTTTATTTTCCAATCATATACTCCATAACTAACACTCATAAAAATATATTTATTTGTTTTTAACTCACCATCAAATGAATATTTTAGGATTGGGGTAATTACATAAGAATTTGCATCATTTAATAATAATTTTTTTGTTACGTAATTATAGTTCAGGTCTAAACCTAATTGAAAACTATTTGGTAAATAAAGAACGGGTTGTAAACCTAAACTAATACGATTGGTAGTTCTTGATGTGCTTTTTCCATCTGACTCTAAATATTTACCATTATCTGATATATGTAATAATGGTAAATCAGAGGCATAAGTATTATTTAATAATATAATCCCGGTAAGAATTCCTCCATATTTATTAATAAAATATTCAGAAGAATCTGCAAAACCAATTGTATTCTGAGGATAATTTGGAGGTATTCGCCCTTCACCATAATAAGCCGATTTTATCGTAGTGCTTTCTGGTTTAGCGTCTTTATCTGCAGGCAAGGAAGTAAACCAAACCGTTGTTGTTCCTTTTAAACCATTGGACAAAGGTCTAGAAAAAATGCCACCAACTATTAATGAAGAAGAGAATGTTACTTTATCTTTATTTACGCCTTCAGGACTTGATCTAGGAAAACTTTGATATGCCCTTAAAGAAACAATAGGTTGAAATATTTTTCCTTCTGATAATAAAAATTTACCAGAAAGAAATGCCGTTCCAACCCAGTCATCGTTTTGAAATAAAGAGGCTTTTCCGTTAGAATCATTTATTTGAATCCCATTATTATCTTTTGCAGTTGTATAAACAGATTCTTTATTTACTGAAAAGGATACTTGAAATACTTTAGATTCAAAACCAATTCCTTGAAGTTCAATTTGATCAAATGGATTTGATACCTGAAATAAATAAATGTTGTCAAATTCAAAAGTTCGTCTTCCCAACCATATTGAATTTTCATTATTATTATCTAAAGGAATATTTAGGTATAAATCTCTTAATTGAAATTCTCTTTCAGTATAACTTTTAGGGTAGAGATCATAGCGAAACTTTTTTTGCCAGTTGTAGTCTACTCTTGTATACAATGTAAAAGTATTTTTTAGATCTAATCCCAATCTCAATGAAATATCATCTGTATTAAATGCTGCTGAACTAGACGCTTGATTATCTAAGTTTTGGTTTGGAATATTCTTTATTTGAAGGTTTTCCCCAGCAGTTCTAAAATTCCCTTTCAATACACCACCATATAGCAGCTTCCAACGCTCTGATAATTCAAAACTTTCATCAGCATTGGCTGAAGAGAATTGAGTAACTAAAAATGCTGTAAAAATCACATTTCTGAACATTTTTCCCAATTTAAATATTCTCTTTAAATAATAATGATTTATAAAAAACAAATTGATTTATCCTACTATAGTATATGATGTTACTCAAAATACTCTATCAAGCCCCCCTTGACCGAGTAAGTTCAGATACTATGCTTATACAGAAACAATCTTCAACCATGCAAGGTTGGCCTCTTTTAGAAAGGTTTTTTTAAATGATTGCAAAAATTCAAGAAATTATAGAACAACAAATTCGTCCCGCTCTTCAATCCGATGGCGGAGATATTGAACTCATTGACGTAGAAGACGGAATTGTAAAAGTTAGACTCGTAGGGGCTTGTTCTCATTGCCCTTCTAGCGCTATGACTTTGTATCAAGGTGTTGAAAAAATGCTTATGGACAAAGTCCCTGAAGTTAAGGGCATAGAGCAGGTCTGGTAAAAAATGACAATAAAATCAAATACAATTAGTTTGGAGGCGGTTCAAAATTTGGAACACGCCTTGAGTTCTTCTATTTTAAATCAGCTTGGAGATTTTTTTTGGAAAGATCGGGTTCATTCCATTGAAAACGACTCAGGAAAATTAAAAATCCGCTTTTACTCAGATGGACTGAATTTATCGGCTAAAACTGAGATAGAGACGTTTATCCGAAACCAGCTGAAAGAAGATACAAGTGAAAGTGAGTTTTCAATCTACTTTGAAAGAAAAGAAAAATCCGCTTCGTCTACTCCAGCATCAAAACCAAATGAAAATCACACGAATCATAGCCATAGTCCTCAAAATTCAGCCGCAAAACCCGCCCCTGATATGAAACCTCCATCTGGTAAGAAACCTATCCAGGGAGTTAAAAGAATTATTGCTGTCGCAAGTGGGAAAGGTGGAGTTGGGAAAAGCACGGTTAGTGTGAATTTAGCTATTGGATTACATAATCAAGGTTACAAAGTTGGTATTTTAGACGCCGATATTTATGGACCAAGCGTTCCAACAATGCTTAATTTACATCAAGATCCTCTTGTAAATGAAAATAATAAAATTATTCCACCAGAGGCCCATGGCTTAAAAGTAATGTCTTTTGGTTTTTTTGCTCCTGAAGAAACGGCAGTTATTTGGCGCGGTCCCATGATAATGAAAGCTCTTCAACAATTTTTTTGGGATGTCGACTGGGGAAATTTAGACTTTTTAATTATTGATTTACCTCCAGGTACGGGTGACGCTCAATTAACTCTTGTTCAAAGTATTCCAATTACAGGCGCAGTCATTGTAACAACTCCACAAAATGTAGCTCTGCTTGATGCTGTTAAAGGAATTGCCATGTTCCGCAAGACAGATGTTCCTATAATTGGTGTCGTTGAAAACATGTCTACCTTTACTTGCCCATCCTGCGGAACAGAATCTCATATTTTTGGATCAGGAGGAGCAGAAAGAATTTCAGGAAAATTTGAAGTACCACTACTTGGCCACATTCCTCTTATTTCCGAAATTCGTGAAGCAGGAGACTTAGGTTCTCCTTTAACTACAAAACAAAATAATCAAGTTCGTATTCGTTTTGCAGAAATTGCAGAAAAAGTAGTTAAAAATGCTGTTTCCTTAGAGAATTTAAAAAAATAATATTTAGCTTTTGTTTTTATCACTCTAATAAATTTGAATGATAAAAACGTTTTCATTATTTCTTATTATTTATGTGTTCCATAATAATTCTTTTCAAGATTGAGTTCATCAACTACTAATCTTGCAATATCATTAATAATCGATATATTTACTGTAAATGTTGTACTTTTATTAATTTCAATTGAATTATTTATTGAATAAACACCAGTCATAATAGCTGATATTATTAAATGAGTATAATTTGTTTTTATTGTTTTTAGATTAAATAAGGAAAGATATGAATTTAATGCACTGTCTACTGATGCATGTTGTTTAGGGCTATACATAAGCCAACATTCTTGATTATCATCCACCCATTTTTTTAATTTACTTGGCGGTAAAGAATTGTATTTTTGAGCATACATTACATCAGTAACTATTTTTGTTTTTCTAAAATAATTATATTTGTATAATTCGCTATAATTATGTCCTGAATTACCTAATGATTTTATATTTACTATTTTAAAATTTTGATATTCTGGAAAATATCCTACAAATTTATCCGTAGGAATTACATTAGTATCAATTGTATAGCCACCTTTATAGTATGTAACACAAAGTGACATGAGATCTTTTATTGTAATATAATATTTAACTCTATTCGTATAATCTAACTTTGCTTCTAAAAGCAATGAGTCAATAATTTTTAATTCCTTTTACTTTTACAAATTGATATTTCTTAAAGACAAAAGAATAAAATTTTTCATATTCATCTAAACACCAAAAATAAACAGTAGTTTGTATTTTATTTTTTTGTAATAAATTAAGCATTTTTATCACACCACTTACATCATGATTTTTCGCCTCTAAGGAGTATATTTCTGAAGAAGGTGGACCTATCCAAATATAGTTAATTATCGTCATATCATCTTCTTTACTAAGTTAAGAAAAAAATTATTTTTGGTAATATTTATCTATATTTATACTTATTAAATATAATTATTGACAAAATTAAACATTAAATTAGCATGAAATGATTAAATTTCAATTAAAATTTTTGTCATATTTTAAATTATTTATTTAATAATTAATTAAATTGTTACATAAAAATTATAACTATATTTTAAATAATAAAAACAAAACAAATGAATTACAAATTATTTATTTTTTTAATTATGAAATTTCCTAAATTTGACAAAAACGGATATATGCCTTACTTATTCTAGATTAAGAGGTTCAATGCTATGGAAAAAAATACTTATCCCGCTCTGGATGTCTTCATGACCGACTGATTTGTAATATTTTTCTGCTGCTTTAACTGAAAAGAAAGTATGGCTTCAAAAAGCCTTTTAGATAAACTAGGGCTTTCAAATTCGACCCCTAAACACCATTCTCCAGACTCCGAGCTCGTCCACGCAACTTTTCCAGTCATCGATTGAATTCTATCCCCCAGCTCTTTTTCTGTCATTTTTTTCTTTGTTACCGCAGACAATGTAGATAATGCGGGGGCATTTTTTTGTGAGGTTTTACTTTTCGGAGCTTCAGAAACTACCGACTTCCCTGTTCCTTTTTTCTTTGGAGAGTCTTCTGAAAGCAAATTGTTTTCATTTTCCATTTCATTTGAAACAAAAACAACCTTAGTCATTTCAACCATTTTTCCATTTTCAATATCTGATGGGGAAGGTAATTTTAAAATAACAGAACTACCTGAAGATATAAATTCCATGCTTGCTAATAAATGATTCCAATCCGTTAAACCTGTTTTATTGTTCTTACTTGGTTTCAACTTAACACCACTCAATGAACAATCCTCAACAACTCCACAAAAATAAATAGGAATCGACTTTTGAATTTCTTTTTTGGTAGCTATTTTCTTAACTACTTTACCACCTTTTGGAGACTTTTTATCTAAATCTTTGGATGCTTCTTTTTTTAGTTTTTGTGGAGTTATAATTTGCTGATAGGCTTCCAAGCTTTCATTTTCTAAAATAATCTCTGCAAATACAGGTAAATTACAAGCAATTCTTTTTTGCGTTCTAATTTTACCATCACAAAACCTTTGCACAACAGCAATAACCACTTCGGGATTTACTGGTTTTTTTAGCCAACTTTGGCAGTCAGGATACTGTTTTAGCGTTGTTTCAATAGAAGAAGACACTTCTGGGCGATCAAAAGCAGTGATAAGAACAGGGGTGCTATAAAGCTTTTTTAGCCGTGCCGCAGTTTGGGCTCCATCAGCATCAGGCAAGTCGTAATCAATCACATAAGCATCTACGCCCTCATTATTTTTTGCTATCTCTAGAGCCTCTGCAGAGGTTCTAGCGACAAGAACTTGAACTCCTGGATAGTGATCCTTAAAAACCTCGCTTGTCATCACTAAACTGGCTTTACTCGCATCTGCAATTAAAATTTTTTTCACTTTATTCTCCCAGGAATGCCTTTGCACTTCAAAAAGACTCAGATCTTTCCATTAAGGATTATAAACTTGAAATAAGGGGTCTTAAGAGACTAAAAAGGGAGTTATAAGCAGTTAAATGACAGAGGCAAAAAGAACCTTCCAAAATGAAGTTAAATGCTTTAACTGAGCAAAATAAATTCATATCCGCTTTTGATATTTTAAGTATTGATTTTACTAAATAAAGGGAGTTTTAAGATGAGGCGATGATACAAATGGCTCCCCAGGGGTGGATTGAACACCCGACCAAGTGATTAACAGTCACTTGCTCTACCACTGAGCTACTGAGGAACTTCTTTGTGAAAGTGTGTCTACATAATCAATGAAGAGAGGTCAAGTCGATTTGAAAAAAATTTTATACTTTTTTTACGTCAGCTCGTTATGCTATATTTTAAACAAGAAAATGCCTTATATTTAAGGAATAAGCCCTTCAGCCCCAAGAATATCGCTCTTTTCCCAAGCAAACTCCCATTTATGAACACGTTGCTGGCCTGTCACAAGGGGACGTAAAATATCGAGACGTTTTAAACGACGGTGAAAGTTTCCTGGATCAATCTCCTGATTGGAAAGCATACCTACAAGCAAACGAAGATCTTGGATAGAAAAAACTTGAGACAAGAGCTCAAAAGTAAAAGTTGTATTTTTTACCCACAAAGGCACTTGGTTAAGACATTCTCTCAAAAAAAGCCTGCTATCTGGAGCTAAAATGGAATCTTGAGAAAAAAGATTCTCTGCATCAAGCCAAATCCCTTTTGCATTTGCGGAAAACTCTTGTGGAAGAGCAATCGCACGAACAATTGCTATGCTTTGAACTTGTTCAAAAAGAAGATCTCGATCATAGACATCAACAATACGATCTTTACAACGAGCTGAGTTAAACCAAGTTTCTAAATCGGCCAAATGGGAACTTGAAAGAAGATCACTTAAAATACGACGCGTTCCACCATGCAAATGCAGATCTTGCTTAAGAGAAATACTTGGAAAAGTCTGTCTTTCACTCATAGGATCTTTGGTAACCAAAACACGAAGACTGTCGCTAACCGCGGCAATAGGTATCAAAAAAAGTTCTGTTTTCAAGAAAGGTCACTCCATCTGTTTTTTAACTGATGTATTTGAAGGATCACCAACTGAATAGAGCTGGGCAAGTAGAGAGAGCCACCCAGCTTCTACGATGTAAACAGTGGGTGAATCAGACCTTTTTAAATACACATTTTTTTCATTTTTTGGAACCCTATTGCCAACAATTATTTTTATAGGCTTCAAATTAGAAGATTCATTAAATTCAAATGAAAAAACTTTGAGTGGTTTTGTGATTCCAAAACTGTTTAATTGATCGTTGGTAGGGTTCAATATCATGTCATCTGCTGTCATAAATTCCCAATTTGAAAAAAAGGAAAAGGCATCTTGATTTGGAGTTTCAGAGACAGAAGGCTGCTGTGTTGTAGAAGAAACTTTATACCAATTATTGTCTTTTTTAACAAAAGAAAGAGAGTTCGATAAAGTTATTTTTGAAATATTATCTAAAGATACATTTAACATTACTGAACGATTTTTAAAATATTTCTCTTTAGGAACAAGCTCTGGCCATAGCTCCAAATTTATCTTTGCAATGGCGCCGTCTTTAATAAAAGTATAAATACCCTCTTTCGTAATACCTAATTTAAATGTTTGTAAGATATGTCCAGGAGATTCCGCAAATGTTACAGTTGCAATTGGGTTTTTTAAATTTAATTTCTCAATTAAATTATCATTCACTTCTGAACGTTCATAAATTTTTTGCGCAAGCAAACCTTGATAACGTGACAAATAATCAGAAATAAAATTAGCATCACCTGGCCAAGCCGTTGGTTCTACTACTTTCCATGAATTATTTTCCTTTACAGCTGTTATGACTTCTCCATTATATTTTATATTTATATTGTTAACTGTATTGCCTTTAAAATCAGAAACTCTCTTAGTCCGGAAGTCGGCTAATACTTTATTAGATATCAATTCAGCAAAACTACTATCTACAACCAATAATTTATTTTTTGCTGGGTTTTTTGCGTAAATAGAAGAAGGAGCAACAATTCCACTTATTTTATTACCAAGTTCTAAGCCACTCCCTAATAATAATACAGACTCTTTATGGGATTTATTTTCTATTGTTATTGAAGCGTTTGGATTTTCTAATCCATAGGGAGCCAATAATTTTTGATCATTTGCAGATAATAAATTTTCTGTATTTGCGATTTCTTGCTGAGTTTTAAGTTGCTGAACAGCTGCAAGAATATTATTTGCCGCATCTTGATCAGCAGACAATTCAACAGGAGCGATAAGTTTCCATGGATCTTCATTTGTACTTCTTACAAAATTAAAAATTCCATTTTTATTTTTTATTTTAAAACCTAAGACATCCTTTGTCTCAAAGTAAATAGCATAAGAAGCTTCTTTTGTGCGCTCTTCTTTTTTTTGAGTATAATAGTTGTCACCATAATAAATAGCCGTAAGACCTGCTATAGCAAAAAGACCCAATGCTACTTTCGTTGAGAACTTCATGCAGATCTCCTTCTCATCCAAATAAAGAAGCCAGCCAAAGCAGTCGATATTGGTAAAAATCCAGCAAAAAGTAACAACCAAGCGGATGGATTACGAGTTAAATTAAATTGCTTAGGCGTAAAATCTTTTGCAGGAATGGATACTAATTCCTGATCTTGATACAAATGCGCAACAGTTATAGGAAGAAGTTCTTCGCTAATTGGTACCGCTTTTGAATATGGCCCCACAATGCTAAAACCATAAATAACAACTTCTGATTTATCTTTAGCAGGATCAGTCACTTTAGTTGCTACTTTATCTAAAGCAAAATTTGAAATTCCTGTTACCTCTACATCAACCGCTAAAGGCCATGCTTTATTTGCATCAAAACCTATATCAGGAGCTAATTGAAATGGTGAATTTAGATCTATTCTATTTCTAGCTTCAGGAGTTAAAGTAATAGGTGCTGCACTATAAGCAGAAATAAGAACAGTTGAATTTGTTTTAATTGATGAGTTGTTATTTGAATTGATTATTGAAATAGGACGAGCACCATCCACAGGCATAACACCTTGAACACCGTAAACTTGAGCAATCACTCTAGTTATAGGAGATTCCATATTAAAGTTACTTCCAATTACTGGAGGACGCGATAAATTTTGTTTTTGAATTTGCTGCCCTATTGGAGTATTTATATTTAAAGTTAACAAAGTAGGATCTAGTTTAATATTTAACATAGAATAAAGTTTGTCTAATCCTTGTTCACGATATGGATTCACAATAAGAACAAGACGTCCTCCATTCGCAATAAAAGTTTGTAAAATACCTTGAACTTGCTCCGAATAGGCAATGTTATTATCACCAGCAATTAAAACCCTTGCTTCAACAGGTAAATTACCTTGCTTAATATTCCACTCTTTTACTTCATAAGCTTTAGAACGAAGTGAAGAAACGATATCCGAATAATTTTTCTCAATATTTCCTTCTGAATTAATGGAAGGTTCTCCACTTCCAGACAAGAAATAAACAACTTTCTTAAAGCGAACTAAATTTATAATTGCATTTGTTAATCTACTTTCTGTAATTGCGCCATCAAGTTCACTTTTATTAGAATCTGTTAATAAAATTAAACGTGCGTATCCAGATGGTTGAATTTTTTGCAACATTGCTTTATCTGATAAATTCAATGCACCAACATTTGTTATATATTTAGAACGCTTTGCAAATATATTTATTAAATCAGTACTATTATCACAATAATTATCTGTAGGATTTGCAGATGGAATACAAATAATTTCTACAGGTTTTGATAATGAGTCTAAAAATTTATATGATTCATCGCTTAGAGAATTTATTTTGTTTGTTGTTAAATCAAACGTTTTTGAAAAATTATTTTTATTTAGAACAACAGCACCCATAATAATAATTCCAACACCAATAACACTTGATATTACTGCTTGTGCAAAATATTTAGGCGCATAAACTTCATGCTCTTTATTTTTTTCGCCAAAAGGAGAAATAAGATATAAAATAATAAGTCCTGACAAGGAAATTAAAATAATAGGTAGTGGTTTTGAAATGACATATAAGTATTGCCACATTAATAAAACAATTAAAGCAACAAAAATAGCTCCAATTGAAAATTCAAGTTTATGCTTTTTCATGATTTATAATCTCCACTTTTTGCTTTCCATAACGAAACGACAAAGTAATAAAAAGACTAAAATAATTGCAAAATATGTTGCAAGTGACCCTGTCTTTATTAAACCTCTAGTGAAATCAGAACTAAGCTCTAATAAATTTACGCTTTTTCTATACCAATCAGGAATACCTGTTATAAAACCAGATAATATAAAAATTAAAATAAAAAAAGTGGAACCCAAATAACTCAAAACTGGATTTTTTGTTAGTGAACTTATAAATAAACCAATAGAAATAATAGCTGCACTATTTAAAATTAATCCAAGCCAACCTGTTATTAATACCTTTAAATCGGGTTGAGTAAAAATAAAGGTATAAAGTGGATAAATTAACATTAAAGTAATAATAGTTGCAAAATAAAACATAATTCCTAAAAACTTACCAGCCACTATTTCCCAAGTTGAAATAGGTGCTGCTGAATGCAAGCGATATGTTCCATTTCCAAGATCTTCACTTATTGCTCTCATTGTAAAAGCAGGAATAATAAATATATTAATATAATTTAAAAATCCGAGAACTTGTCCAAAAATATCTGCTACAGGATCTATGGATTGCCCACGCACTAATAAAAGATTTACAATGATAAAAAATACGACACCTGATATAAGAAAAATGATACATGCGGCTATCCATCCAAGTGGAGTACCAAAAAAACCTTTAAAATCTCTTTCAGCAATATATAATGCTGCACTCATAAAAGTTCTCCTGTAGGCGAAATTTGAATTTGATGATGTCCTGGTTGAGAACGAATTACTTCAAAAAATAATTCTTCTAATCCTTCTTTTTTTTCTTCAATACCAATTAACGGAAAATTTTCATGAACAATTTGTTCTGTAACGTTAGCAATACTTTCATTGTTACTTTCACTCCAAAATTCATTTCCAAATTCAACTAATATAGAATTCATTTTTTGGGATAGAGGTTTTGCAGAACGAACATAATTTCTTTGCTGAAACCAATGCAATGCATTTTCTGCTTTTGATGCAAAAGTATACAAATAAAATAATGGTTTTGAGGAGTCATTTTGAATTGAAGTTTTAGCCGCAATATGTCCTTGATTGATAATTACCACTTCATCACATGTTGCTTGTACTTCAGATAAAATATGGGAACTTAAAATAACCGTTCTTTCTTTTGCAAGTTTTTTAATTAATGTACGAATATGTAAAATTTGATTTGGATCGAGCCCTTCTGTTGGTTCATCTAAAATTAAAACATTTGGTCTATGAACAAGCGCGGCACATAAAGCAACACGTTGTCTATAACCTTTAGAAAGATTCCCAATTATTCTATTTGAAACATCTGTAACATCACATTCTTCAATAACACGCTCAACTTCACTTGAACGAATTTTAGAAGGAATGTTACGCAATTTTGCAACATAAGTAACAAAATCTTTTACTTTCATTTCTTTGTATAAGGGTGGATTATCTGGCAAATACCCAACTTGTTCCTTTACTTCTTTTGATTGTTGAACAACATCAAAACCACATATTTTTACGGTACCTGCACTCGGTCCAAGTAAACCTGCTAAAATGTCCATTGTTGTTGATTTACCTGATCCATTTGGTCCTAAAAATCCACAAATACGTCCCGATCCAACAGAAAAATTTAAACTATGTAATATTTTTCGATCCCCAAAAAGCTTAACAAGTCCTGTTACCTCAATCATTTTGGCCTCCTCAAACGCCCTATATTGGATTCAAAATGCGATATACGGCAAAATTGCACCGTCAAATTGCCAATATCTTAATGTGTAAGAAGAATATTAGCAAATTCAAGACAATCAGTAACGAATCCGATTAAAAATCGACTTAGAATTGAATTTGAACAGAAAGGCCCGTAGCCATGCGCAAAAGAAAATTTGGGGATCAGACCTTTGCTAAAAGGGTTGCAGAGCTAAATCGTAAAGCGATGGCACATGAACACATTGTTAATTTAGATGCCTACAGAGCCGCTTCAAGAAGACCTGAAGCAAAAACAATCCTTGTTGTTGATGACGAACCTGTTATGAGAAATGCAATAAAAAGAATTTTTGAAAAAGAAAATTATAGAGTTCTTATAGCAAAAGATGCAATGGAACTTTCCAAAATTATAGAAGATACAAAATTAGATCTTATTTTATTAGATATTCAATTACCATGGGTTGATGGTTATGAGTTGTGTGCATTATTAAAGTCACATCCTCTCTTAAAAAATTTGCCTGTAGCATTTGTTTCTGGCAATAAAACAGAAGAGGATATTCGTAAAGGTTTCGACGCAGGTTGTGATGAATACATCACAAAACCATTTGAAGTTGAAGCTATTCAAAAAATGGTGAGCCAATTATTACTAAAATCGAGTTAGGGAAAAATGGACAGCAATAAAAATGGAATCGTTTTAAAATTTGGGGGGGCTTCTGTAAGTTCCCCCGAAGCTTTCTCTTCTATCGCAGATATTATTCTTCATCGTAAAAAAAAATACAGTAGAGTAATCGTTGTTGTCAGTGCAATGGGTGATACAACAGATGAATTGATTTCTCTTGCTAATAAAGTAAACCCTAACCCTCCTCGTAGAGAATTAGACATGTTACTTTCCGTTGGCGAACGAATTAGTATCGCCCTTTTAGCAATGGCATTAGCTGCTAAAGGAACAGAGGCTCTTAGTTTTACAGGAAGTCAGTCTGGTATTATAACAACAAATGATCATGCTAATGCAAAAATAGTAAATGTGAAACCACATCGCCTGATTCCTCATTTAAATAAGGATAAAATTGTTATTGTGGCTGGATTTCAGGGAATGAGTTTAGAAGGAGAAATAACTACTTTAGGACGTGGCGGTTCTGACACAACTGCTGTTGCTTTAGCTGTTTCTTTAGAAGCTGAAAAAGTAGAGTTTTTTAAAGATGTCCTAGGTATTTATGATAAAGATCCAAAAATTTATCAAAATGCAAATTTATTAAAAGAACTTAGTTATAAAGAGGCATTTGAAATCATGGATAAAGGAGCTCAGGTTTTACATTCAAGATGCGTTCGTCTTGCAGAAAAAAACTCGTTACCTTTAAAAGTTCTTCCTTTTTCACGATTTTTAGAAGAAGACCTTGGCACAATCATCCAAGACACGGTAAGATCTAAAAAAAGCATCTCTTATGAAGATTGAAGTGTTAAGATCTTAAATATTTTTTTAAAGATAAATTTAAAAAATTTTGATTGATTGGAGAGAATAAATATGAAAAATATTATAATAGTAGGCGGTAGTGGCTTACTTGGCGGTAACATTCTTTCCATTCTTTCAGAAAAAAAAGATATTTCAGTTATAAGTTTAGTTAGAAAAAAAAACGATGATACAAAATCATCATCCATAAATGAAGTTATCTTCAATTTTGATGACGAAAATGAATACAAAAAAATAGGTAGTGAAATTCCATGCCATATTTTTATATGCTGTTTAGGTACGACAATAAGAAAAGCGAAATCCTTTGAAAGTTTTATTAAAGTAGATAAAGAATATCCTATTAATTTTTTAGAGCATCTTAAAGTAAATTCACCAAATGCCCTTTTTGTTTTTACTTCTAGTATTGGTGTTTCAAATCCAAGAGGTTATTACTTAACAGCTAAATCTGAAGTAGAAAAAGCCATTACAAAGAGTTTAATTCATTATATTATAGTAAGACCAAGTATCTTATTAGGAAAAAGAAAAGAGCTTAGAATTGCTGAAACAATTGGTGGGATAGTTTTAAATAAAGTTGACAATTTTTTTAAAAAACTAAATTTTAGTGAAGAATTTTCATTTAGTAAATACGCACCTATTGAAGCAAAACAAGTAGCTCATACGATGGTTTACCATGCCCTAAATTTTGATAGATCATTACCAGGTATGATTTTAGAAGGAGACAGTTTAAAATTTAATGAAAATGAAGAGAAAAATAGTTAAATTTAAAAATTCTATTTATTTAATCTTTTATTAAAGTTTTCTGTTGAATGTGATATTTCAGAAAGTTGGCCAACAGCTCCTAGTCCAAATAAAGACATACCAACATATATATTTTCTGCTTTATTAGGATCAATTTCATAAGTTTCATGCCAAATACCAATATTTTTATCTTTATAATATTTCCGCATGTATTGTATCCATGTTTCTTTATGTGAAAAATTAGAATTATTTGCAAAATTATTTATATGTTCTATTGATTTCCAATAGGATAAGTAAAGAGTTGTAAACGGTTTAAAAGAAATAAAGTTTTCACCCCATAATAAACCAGAGTCTTTATTCATATTTAACTCATTTTGAAGTTTTGACATTTTCCTTGAAATAAATGGTAATTTCCAAAATGATTTTAAAGAACGACATTGTACACCTACTAAAAATAAAGCAATTGGTTCTTCAATTTTAGAAGTTTTTCTAGAAATCATTTAATCTCCTTATTATTGTTAAAATGTAATATGAATGTATATATTCTTAACACAATCTTAATTTGACTTTATATATTATAAAATTTATACTTATATGTTATATCATTTATTATATATAACATATCTTAAAATAATTATTAATGGTGTTTTAATGAAAATTTTTAGACTCTTCAAAATTATATGGAATTATTATATAAACTATCCTTATTAAATTCTTCACAAAATGAATTCTATGTCAAAATATCATTAGCCTAAATTTTATTATATCATTTATATTATTATTCCTAAAAAAAGAGACTTTATGCTTAAAAAACATGCGAACCTTTTTGTCACATTCCTAATCATTTTTGAAATTTGTGTTTATCTTGCGGACGATATGATTATGCCTGCCATGATAAATGTAGTTAAAGATTTTTCCGTAAGCGAATCGTTTGTGCCAAGCGGTCTGAGTGCCTTTATCTTAGGTGGAGCCTTGCTACCTTTAATTTTAGGACCTTTATCCGATCGCCACGGTAGAAGAAACTATATTTTATCTGGAGTCATATTATTTGTTACTTCATGCATTTTAAATGGATTTACAAATTCTATTGGACAATTTTTATTTACTCGGTTTTTTCAAGGTATGGGTGCTGGTTTTATTGGAGTAATTGGCTATGCAATTGTTCAAGAAAAATTTGATGAAAAAAAAGCTGTAAAAATCACTTCTTTCATGACAACAATTTCATGTTTAGTCCCCGTAATAGGACCCTTTATTGGAAGTATTTACATAAGTTATTTCCACTGGAGAACAATAAATATCAATATTGGTATTATTGCATTAATCTCTTTAATTGGGCTTTATTTTTATTTTCCAAAAGACACTAAAAGTGTTTCAAGTAATTATCATTCGAAAAATTTTTTTAAAGAAATGAAAGATAATTATATTAAATTATTTAAAAATAAGCATTTCATGGCTGGGACCTTTGCATATGGCTTCATTGAATTACCTTTTTATGCATGGGTCTCAATTGCACCCATTATTTTATTTGAAAAGTCAAAAGTTACAAATATAGAATACGGAGTTTATCAAATTCCAATATTTGGATCATATGTAATTGGACTAATTCTTTTACAGCAATATGTTGAAAGAGTTTCTTTAAAAAAAATAATAATATTTGGAAGTTCTTTCTCAATTTTAGGATTGATTTTAAGTTTTATTTTACCATTTATTTATGGAGAAAATTTCCTTTATTTAATTTTATCCTATTCTATATACACATTCGGTGCTGCTATTATAAGTGCTCCATTATATAGAATTGTTTTATTTTCAAGCTCAGTTGGTTTAGGAACGGTTGCCGCTATTAAGAGCTCAATATTAATGATTGTTACAGCAATGGGAACTCAATCAATGTCATTTGTTTATCAAAATCAAAGTAATATATCATTTGGATTATTTGGAGTTTTAATGTCTTTATTATATATTATTTTTCTTAGTTATTTTTTCAAAATAGGCCCAAGAAAAAAGCTATAATAAAAGTTTTAAATTTATATAAATTTAACCATATAAAAATAGGGAAATTAGAAACTATTAATTTTTATAACAATAATTGTATTAATTTTGTTCGTAAATATTAAAACATGGAATACGAAAAATAAATTCTGTACCTGTTTTAAAATTTGAAAAAAAGAATATTTCGCCGTGATGTGATTTAATTATTTTATGACAAATATATAATCCTAATCCAGTACCATTTTTTTTATTTTTTGTATAAAACATTTCAAATATTTTTTTTCTTTCACTTTCTGGAATGTAACTGCCATCATTTTTGATAGATACTTCAATATACTCTCTGTTATCTAAAGTTATATTATTTGTTTTTATCCATATTTTTCCTCGATATTTATTTGCCTCCAATGCATTAGATATTATGTTTATCAAAACTCTCTTTATTTTAATTTTATCGATAAAAACATTTTTACAATGTTTAAAATCTTTTGATATACATTTTATATCTTCAAAAATTTCAGTTACAACCTCTTTAGCAAGAATAGATAATTCAACTTCTTCAATATTTAATAAATTAGGTTTTCCAATTTCCATTACATCACTAATTAAAGAATCTACATAAGAAATATTTTTATTTAATTCTTCTACAATACAATTATGCATTAAATCACTTTTAGAGGATTTATTCATATTATTTAAAAACATCATTTTTAACAAATTAAAAGGCTTTTTGATATCATGAGCAATCATTTGAGTAAGTTGCCCTAATAATACCTGTGATTTCATATCCTCACGTTCTTTAAATATTTTATTAAATTCATAAATTATTTTATTTATATTATTATAAATATGAATAATTTCTTGATTTTTTTTAACTGAATTCGGAATATAAGTAAATGATGGTGAAGATGGATTTATTTTACCAATATTTGAAATCAATTCGTATATAGGTTTATTTTTTTTATACACATAAAAAGAATTTGTGACACTAAACATTATTGAAATCGTAATGATAGTAAATATTATTTTTAAAACAATATTGTTTCTTTCCGATAAATACCTTATTTTAAAGCAGTAATTTATTTCTCCAATTTTTTCGTTTTCATAATAAATAATTTCTTTATTTACATTATATTCACAATGGCTATTATTTAATTTATTTTCTGAATGAAAAAATATTAATTTTTCATTGTCAATAATTTGAATAAAATCTGAGTTTTTTGTAATAAAAGCTTCAGAAGATAAAGACATAACCGCAGGAATATTTTTTATTTTAATCGGCAGTGAAATACTTTTTGCTAATTGATTCGCACTGATTTTATAAGAATTAGAAATAATATAATTAAATTCATTTATACAAAATAAAACATATATAGAAAAAGAAATTATTCCTAAAATTATAGGAAATAGAAAAATTGATAAATTAATATTTTTTTTATTTTGTTTCAAAATATTCATATATTTTCGATATATCTATTATATTATGACTTCCTAAAAATTCAAATCCTAATTTTGGAAGAACAGAATTACTCAATGAATTATTTAATTGTGTTTGTATAAATATCTTTTTATTTCTATATTTTCTAAGAAGATAAATTAATAATTCTTTTGATAATCCTAATTTTTGAAAATCAGGGAGTATGCCTAGATTAAAAATATAATAGTCATATTCATTGCATTCTATAATAGTTATAGTTCCACAAACTTCTTTTTTATAATATGCTATAAATGATTTGCTATAATGCTCTAAACTAATATCATAGAGCAACTTACATAATCTCTTCCTTGATTTTTCATTTAAATTAAATGATTTGTCTACTACTTGAGTAAAAAAATCTAAATCATCTGTAGAAATTATTTCAAATTCTTCAATTTGATTGTCGTAGGAAAATATATTATTGATGTAAAAATAACAACCATTATATATTGAATAATTTTTATACTGATCGGTAAAACTAAATAAATATCCATTATTATTGTTATTTAATTTAAAGTAATTATAAAATTCTTTTGTAATTTCATGAGTTATTACTAAATTATTTTCTAAATGAAAAATTGTATTCCAAAGAAACATATTTTCAAATTCAGGATTAGAAAATAAATTAAAATTTTCATTAATATCAAAATTATTTAAATATTTCTTAATTAATTTGAAATATATTTCTACTGATCTTTTTAATAATAAAGTATTTTTCACTGAATAATTTCCTCATTATTCATTGTAAATGATATTAATGGAATAGAATAAGCATAATGAAGTCCTGGTTGTAAATTTATGAACTTATTTGAGTAAATTCCAAAAACTTTTGGGTGAAATAGAGGGAATACAGTAGCTAAACTCAAAATATGATTATCAAGATACCTTGCACTCTTCTCTTTTTCAACCATATTAGTAGATTTATCAAGCTTATTATAAATTTCAGCAAACAATAAATCTTTTGGATCACCAAAAGTTAATTCAGTATTAGGATTAAAATGTCCCCAGAAATTTAAATTTGTTTCACCTTCGAACCAAATAATAATTGCATCTACTTTATTATTCTCCCATCGTTTAAAAGTTTTTAAAATTGGTGAAATATTAACTTTCAAATTAATTTCACTTTTTAACTCATTAAAATATTCTTTTAGACAATTCTCTGAACCTATATTCATAACAATATCTATTTTATAAGAACTATTTCTTTTTTCCGTAATATTAATTTTTTTATTTTTATAAATGTAATTAAATAATAATTCATTAGATTTATCAACTTCATTTTTAAAACCTGGAAGTCCTTTAGGAATAATACTAAATGCTCTTGTATTTCCAGGGTAGCATTTATCTCTTAATTTTTCTAAATTAAGACTTGCTAAAAAATTTATTCTATCGTCTTTATTTTTAAAATTATTTTTTGCATTTAACGCAATTACATAAACTCTTGTAGAGTATAACTCTTTATATTTTGCAATATTTTTTACTAAAATTATTTCTTTTTCGTCTAAATTATAAAAAAATAAATCGTCGAATTCTCTATTTATAAAACCCCTTATAGCTTCTGATTTTTCAATTTTAAAATAATATATTGCTTTATCAGGTATATTGGGATTTTTTCCTTTTATAAATCGGCTTAAAAAAACTTTATTATCTATTATTTTATCAACTTTAAAATCTCCTAATCCAATTTTTGGATCTCTATTTGATTTTAGTATACTCAAACGCTGATCTGTTAATTTACTTATAAAATTTATATCCTGATATCTTAATTTGATTTGGAATTTTAAATTATTTAAAGGATCTAGTATAAAACCATTAATTGATGGCGATTTTTTATTATAAAAATCCATAGCGCCCTCAATAGAAAATAATTGTTCATGATTTTCTATTTTATTTTCTAAATAAAATAGAAAATTACTAAGAACAGTTTTTGAATCTAAAATTGAATTATCATGAAATGTCATTTTTTTAAGTGTAAAATAATAATTTAATCCGTCATTAGATACAGTAAAATTGTCAATTAAATTTTGTCTTGGAATATTAAATTGATCCATTTTAAATAAAGTTGAATGAATTTGAATCGCTAAAGAAACACTAAATACATCCTTTAAAAAAGCAATATCTTTTAAATTTAGAACTTCAGGAATAGGTCTATTATACGTTAAAGAAAATATAGAATTATTAAATGATAATAAAATTAACACAGTAATTATTCTAAGAGTATATTTTACTTTTATTTTCATAAAATTTCCTATTTTTAAATACTATTGTGTGGCTACTGCAGCAATTTCTAATTCAATATCTTTATTAATATCTATGTTTTTTATTAACTCATTTATTAACAATTTTTCTTCATTATTTAAATTTTTATTATTGTATTTTTCAAAGGAAATTAATACAATTAAAAAAATTATTAAATTTTGGTTCTTCATTTTTATACCCTTAAATTAAATATTGTTATAAGAATAGATTTCTGTGATTATAATTTCACCTAAATTTGTAAATTTACAATTTTTTAGTAAAGAGTTTAAGTTTTTTTCTAATTGCATTTTGAATTTATCTCTTTTAATTTCAAAAATTTTGAAATCTTCAAAATAAATAATATTTCTTATATTATTTAAGTTATTTAAAAAATAAATCATATAGGTTAATGCAATTGCTGAATGCAATGATTTGATAGCAGGTCTATCAGCATTTTTTGCCCCAGAAAATATAAGTTGATTATAAGAAGATAATATAATCCGATCTGCTGTTAAATAATGCATTAAAACTTGGTGTCCAATTTCATGAACAATGTCTACTGCAAGATTGATACAGTCTATAATACTATTTGAATTTGAAGCTCTAAAAATAATTGCTCCTTTTAAAAAGTGAGTACTCATTGCTTTAATATTTTTTATTTCAGGTTCCAAAAAATAAACTTTTTTTACTAATAAATTATATAAATTTTTTATCCAAGGACATATTATTGATATTATTTCTAACGATTTTTCGAACATGTTTTTAAATTTAAATGTTATTTTTTCATTATTTTCTAATCTAAAATAATTTACTGGTATACCGAAATATTTTTCGAATTTAATTTTATTTTCTTCTTCAATAGATATATTAAAAAATATTTTATTTATTAACATTATATTATTTTCTGAATCTTCAATTATAGATTTATTATTTTTATTTATTAATTGAATAAATCTCTCTTCGCTTAAAGCAGGTATCATCCAAGGATCATAATTTTTATAATTTAACTCTAAACTTTCATTAAATTTTAAAAGAATTTTAGAAAAAACATTTTCCGAAATTATCTTTATTTTCGGTATGCAATTTTCAGATATAGTCCAATTTTGATATAAAATCATATTATACTAATTCCTTTATTTTAAAAAAAATAATAATCAATATTTATATTTTGTTGATTATTATATTTTAATAAAACCCTTATACACAATAGAATAATAATATCAACTTTTAAATTTGATTAAAATATTAATTAAAATTTGGTATGCTATTTATTTTTTATTAGAGCTTAAATTTTAAAGTTTAATATTTTGTTACTAATTACAAAATATATATTACCAATTAATAAGAAAGAGCTAAAGACAAAGAAATATTAAATCCAAGATGCTATTTCTAACGTGTTATCATTTTACCAAGCTTTTTATACAATGCTCAATTTTTAGGCGATTTGTAATTTATTTTCAAACTCTATTCTAATTCCAAGTAAATGGACATTATATATTTATAACCTAATATAGAAAATTATTAAGTAAAATTATTTTAATTTAAAATCTTAAAAAATTCTTATAAAAATTATCAAATCAATTAGGAATAAAAAAATTTCAAAAATGATGTTTTCTTAATGCTAAATAATAAATTTAATTTAAAAAATTTATATAATATTAAAATTTCAAAATAAATATTGCAAATTACAATTAATTAATTTAAAATACACTTAATTGAGTTAAATATTTATTATTAGTATATAAATTTAACAAAATTTTTCTTAATTTCAAATATATAATAGCCAAATTTAATAACTAATTATTGAATAAAATAAATAGTTATTAAAATTTAATTTTTGTAGCCCTATATTTTTAAAATATTATAAAGGAGAAGTTTTTATGAATAAAAATATAATAAATTTATCCATATTGTCATTTTATATTTTCCCGTGTGCCTTTGCAAAAGTGAATGAGACAAGCATCGATCAAGGAGTTATAAATCAATCATCAGAAGAACAACTACAAATTTATCCTCAAAGAAATGAAGCATCTCCTTCAAGAAATATACCTAATTTCGTTTACAGAGCTTCAATAACAGAACCTACTTATACTTATATTTTTGGCATTACCAGATCGAGAGGAAGAGAAATAAGCACAGATTTATCTAATTATATATTAAATCATTACATAAATTTACAAGATAATTCTTTTGAATATTATAATAATCAAAACCCAATCAATGAAAGAATGGGAGCAAGAAGCCAAAATTCATTTATAAGTACATACAGAAATCCAAGCAATGCCTATAGAGATGCTTTTAACTTTGTCAGAGCATATAGTTCTAATTTTAATTATTCACCTACAATTATGACGATATATGTTTATGCAATTCGCCCTAGTGACAATTTTATTAGCGTAACAGATACCTATGAAAGAGTTTTTCAATCTGCTCAACAAAACTCAATACTTCATGAAAATTTAAGACAACTCGATGGAATGTATAATAATGATGATCAATATTTAGCAATTGGAAACATAGCGAGTTCTCAAATAGCTTATGCGGATGAATACCGTTACAATCATTTAAGAAGGCGTTATGAATATTCTGAAAGAATTCCCAATGTAAATTTCAATAACCCAAATTCTGAACTCAGATTCAATAATTATCCAATTGGCACAATACCTGCAAGACTTCCTGAACAAAATAGAAGTCAATCAGAAATAACTTGCCATATTCAATCACGTCCTAATAACGAAACAGGTTCTCGTGAAAAAAGAAGCATGTTTGAAAAACATGACATTGTAAATACTGAAATTTGTCCTTCAATAAATACAAATGAATCCTCTAAAATTTTATCTCCAAGTGATCTATTTCAAAATAAAGCAATTGAGATAAGCGTTTTAGATAATTATGGAAAAAAAATATGTTTAGCACCATATGATTTTTATTTATCTTACTCAGAATGCAATAATAAAAACAAATGGATTTATACAACAACAGGACAACTCATTGCAGATGTGAATGATGGAAAATATTCGCAATATTATTGCTTAAGTAAGGGACATAAAGATGACAAGTATCCACTTTATCCAAGAATGAAAATTTGTGACTTAAATGATAAAGATCAAATTTGGCAATTTTTAGGAAATAAAAAAGATGGATTTACGCTTTCATTAAAATCAGGAGAAAAATTAAAATTAAATGAAAATGAATATTTTATAAATTTTAATAATTCTTCTTCAAAATTAAAATCTATAAAAATAGAAAATTATGAAGATATTTTTTTAAATATATCCGAACCATTAGTACAATTTTCTGTTAACATAAATTTTGCTATAAAATATTATCATTATGAGCGCGTATTTTCTAATAATTATTTTATCATTCGCTCTACAAATAAAATATATCCAGAATATAAAGGCATGTATAGTGATACTCTAGAAAATAAACCTGAATATATAAATTATTACAATGCTCATAACCATGCATTATTTTCAAATTATGGCTATTTAAATACCAATGGCCCTCAAGTTTGTTACACCTCAAATCAAGTCATAAATGGATCTCCAGCTTGGGATTGGGTGAGTGTTGAATATTGCTCAACGAAAGATTTTGTAGAAAATAAATATCAATGGTATTTTAAAAATAAGAATGGCATTTATCAAATATTTGATTCTGGAAATAATATTTTAAGGAACAATGGCGATAAAACTTATTTTTATACCGCAGGTAACATGTGGACGGATTCTACGAAGTTTTATCAAAGCTACTTATTAGATGAGATTTTAAAAAATTATATTAACAAAATAAATCAAAAAATATCAGTTTTAAAAGACATTGATAATTTAAAAAATGAAAACGCAAATTATTATGGCCTAATTACAGTGCAAAGACATTTTGAAGATTTATTAAAATAAATTTTATTCATTTTTTACAAGTTCGTAAACGCTTTTTAAAATATTTTTAAGTTCTACAGCTCCTGTATTAAATCCAGATAAAATATAAATTATATTTCCTAATGGTCTAACTTCAAGAGACATTTGTTTTAATTGTTGAACAATTTTTTTAGAACGTGTTGAGGTATAGTCTGAGTTTTTATCTTTTAGTCCAAATGCAAAAATACTTCCCAAGGTAAAAACTTTTTCTATATTTGGCAAACAAGAAAATTCATTTACAATTTCTTCGTCCCAAGGAATATCCAAACAATTTAGCTCTTTATTAAAATTCTTTGAGTCACAAGTTTCTTCAATAGCTTCAACAGCAACAGCACAGCCAACTGGGTTTGCTGCATAAGAATGCCCATGTAATAAAGCCTGAGAAATAGAATCGCCTAAAAAGGATGAAAAACACTCTTCATTTGCTAAAGTAACAGACAAAGGCATTAATCCTCCAGTCAATAATTTAGCGTAACATGCTATATCTGGTTTTTCATCAAGTAAAACAGAAGCGGATATTTTACCCAGTCTCCAAAATCCAGTAAAAACTTCATCAAAAATAATAGGTATTTTTCTTTTTCTGCATTCTTTTACTAATATTCTTTGAAAAAGAGGATCTACAAATTTCATGCCTCCCGCGCCTTGAACAACGGGCTCCAAAAGTAATGCTCCAATTAAAAAATCAGAACCTTCAAGAATAAACATTTGGCTTTGTATATAATTTAAGTAAATATTAGCTAAATCAGTGCTATTTCTATCTAATGAAAATACTTCGCCAATAGAATTGATATTTAATTCAAATTTTTGATTTGAATTAAAAGATTCAGGAATAGTAACAAAATGTTTTCGATCTTTTAAATATACGGTAGGATAATCAAACCAATAACCTTTGGGCTCATACCAATAATCTGTTTTTTTATAAGAATTTGGATTTGTCGCATCCATCGCCGCATGAGTGTCACCATGATAGGAGTCCTTTAATCCTAAAATGTAAATATCTTTTTTGTGCATCATGATTTCTTTTTGAGGTAACCCAAACGATTTTCGAAAAGCAATTTTTAATGCGACTTCTATTGCTGTAGAGCCATTATCTGAAAAAAAAGCTCTTTGCGCCCAACCTTTTCCAACTGTAGCCATTAATTTCTGAGTTAACTTAACAACAGGTTCATGAATATTACCAGGAAACATGACATGACCATATTTTCCAGCAGCACTTGCAGCTGCATGAGATAATCTAGATGAAGCATGCCCAATTCCTTGAGTCCACCAACTTGCCGAAGCATCAAAAGATTTATGTGTTAATATATTTTGATTTCTTAAATTTTTAATATCAACAAATGTTAAGTTATCTTTAAATGCACTATCAATCACCCGTGGCTCTATTTGCAGCCCATGTTGAGTAAAAGGCCACCAGATATTTTCTTTTGCAACTTCAATGTAATCATCAATAATTTGAATTTTGCTAACATGATAACTCGTTAAATGTTGAAAAACTTCTGAAAATTTTTCTTCATTTTCTTTAAACCAAACATCAAGCGGCTTTTTTATTAGAGTTTCATTTTTAGGTAAATTAGATTCTACAATATTTTGAAAAGAATAAACGGGAAATTTATTTTTATAATATTTTTGTAAAAATAAAGAATTTTCATCTTTGCCATCAAACATTAAAATACAGGCAATATCAAAACCTCTAGATTCTATTAAGGCGATTGAACTTATCGTACAGGAAATACCACCTAATTTTGAATCTGCAATAAAAACAACAGGAAGTCTTAATTCACGAAAAACATCACACTGTAATTGACCTTGTAATGTTGGAGAAGCCACACCACCTGAGCCTTCAATTAAAACAAATTGAGCTTCATTTGTTGTGATTTCTTCTTCAATAATAGAGATCATTTTATCATCTAAAAAGTGTTCTTTCATTTCAGACTCTTCATGATATTTATCTTGTATTATTGCACGATGAGGTGACACAGGATTTGACATTGAGAAAATTGTTTTTGTCAAAACAAATTCTGAGGGGTTATAATTTTTTACAAATGAGGAATCAGAATCAAAAGGAAAACCAGTTTGAACTGGCTTAATATATAAAAGTTTTAAACCATTTCTAACCGCCGCCATAGATATGCCAGTTGAAAAAACAGTTTTTCCTAAATCTGTATTCGAAGCCATTACATAATATGATGGGAATTTAGTTAGCATTAATAGTTTTTCCTTTATATTAAGTAAGGTAACTAAAAAGAAGATCTATATCTTCTTTTGTATGACCTGCTCTTAAAATAACTCTAAATCGTGATGTTCCTTTAGGGATTGAAGGCGGTCGAATTGCTTTTAGTAATAAACCTTGGTCCAAAAAAAACGACTCTTTTTCCATTATATTTTTATTATCTTTATAAACTAAAGGAAATATATTTGAATAGTGATTATCAAAATTAAATTTATTAAAATCAAATTCTAAATTTTTATCTCTCAAAAATATAATATTTTTTTTGAAATATTCCATATTATTTATTAATTTTTTTCTTCTTTCGTTACCTTCTTCACTAAAGATAATATCCAAAGATTTATTAACTGCTCCTGTTAAAAAAGGTGATACAGCTGTTGAATAAATAAGAGGTCTTGCTTTTTGTAAAATTCTTTCTTTTAATTGAAAGTAATCTGTTGAAATAAAACCACCAGATACACCAATTGCTTTTCCACAACCAAATACAGACGCTAAAATAAAGGGTTTTAAAAATGAGTTAGCTAAACTCCAACTTCCATTAGTAGGATAAGTACCAACAGAGTGAGTTTCATCAATGATAAGCATAGCACCAAATTTTTGGCAAACCTCTAAAAGTCTATGCGGATCAGAATAGTCTCCATCCATTGAATAAAGTGACTCAACTATAATAATTTTTACTTTAGCAGTTGAAGAATTCAATTTGAAATTAAGATGATCATATTCATTATGCTTAAATTGATCATATTTAATATTTGAATTTTTTAATCCATAAAATAAACTTGAATGACATCTATGGTCTATAAAAATATGCTGGTCAAAATTATTTTCTTCCCATAAAAAAGGAGATAACCCGTCAAACAAGGATATATTAGCTGTAAATCCAGTTGGAAAAAACAAAGAATGTTTAAATCCTGTCCTTTTTGAAAAATTTGATTCTAGTATTTCAATTCCCGGATCAGTTTGAGTTACCATTCGAGAACTCCCAGAACCTGCTCCAAAATTTAAAGCGGACTGATACCCCTCGTCAATAATTCTTTTATCATTTCTTAAACTTAAATAATCATTTGTTGAAAAGTCAACTTTAATATTATTTAAGTTACCTTGCTGATAAAAAGGAAATATTTTTCTATAATTCAAACTCATTTTTACAGATTGATTTGATTTTTCCCATGTATCAAATAAATAATTAAAGGACATTCAAATTTTCTTTATCTAATGGTTTTGTCATATCATCAATTAATTGATTATCAAAAGTATAACCAGGAAGCGGTGAAGTTAATAACACTTCTCCAGAAAATATGGAGTTTGCTCCTGCCGTTAGACAAAGAATTTGGGCTTCTCTGCTCATATCCATTCTACCTGCCGATAAACGAATTCTTGCTTTTGGTAATAAAATTCGTGCAACAGCTATTGTTCTAACAAAATGTAAAATGTCTAGATCTTTTGTATTTTCTAGTGGAGTTCCATCGAATTTTACTAAAAAATTAATAGGAACACTTTCTGGTTGTGGGTCCATAGTTGCCAAAAAAGCAATTAATTTCATTCGATCGTCAGAAGATTCACCCATTCCTAATATACCACCACAACAAACATTTATGTCGTTATTTCGCACATGACGTAATGTTTGCACACGATCTTGAAACTTACGTGTTGTAATTACTTTTGAATAATAATCTTTTGAAGTATCTACATTATGGTTGTAGTAATCTAGTCCAGCTTCTTTTAACTTTAATGCCTGTTCTTCATTTAACAAGCCTAAAGTAACACAAGCTTCCATACCTAAAGATTTAACTTCGCGAATAGCATCTAAAACTCTATCAAATTGTTCACCACGTGGTGGTTTTCTCCAAGCAGCGCCCATACAAAAACGCTCTGCTCCATTGGCTTTTGCTGCTTTTGCTTTTTCGACAATATCATTTACTTCCATAAGTGGATGTTTTTTAATATCGGTTTCATATCTTGCACTTTGTGGGCAATAAGAACAATCTTCTGGGCAAGAACCTGTTTTAATAGAAAGCAAAGCACTTCTTTGAATATCAGCTTCAGGCCAGTTTTCTTTATGAACGACGGCTGCTTCTTGAATCAATTGCAAAAATGGTTTTTTATAAAGTGTAATTGCTTTTTGATATATTGCTTCATCATAATCTTCACTTATTGTTTGAACTGAATTAGAATTACATTGAAGCTTTCCAAGCTGATTGTCTTGGGATTCTATAATAGGTTCCACCAAAATCTCCTCTAAAAAACATTTCACATAAAAGACCTCAATATGTCTTACATTTATAGATTATTCCTGTAAAGTGCATTTGCATTATGAATTTTTGATTAAAAAGGATTATTGTTATAAATAGCAATGATTGTTTTTATAAAGGGCTGAAAAATTGAGGTCAAATACATGATTAATTCAAACCTAAAAACACCTGTATTTGCTAATATAAAATCTAGTTTTTGCTATCTTGCTGCAAATAAAATAACAAATTTAGATATTGCTAAAGATATTTGTTTGGAAAATAAATCCTTATCTGACGTCTCCATGTCCATATTAAAACATACAGGCATTTTTGAAAGAAGATACGCCCAACCTGAAGAAGCTGCTAGTGATTTAGCTATAAAAGCTATTTTAAATTCATCTCTTAATCTTAATGAGATTGAAGCATTAATTGTTGCAACAACTTCAGGAGATTATCCATCTCCCGCGACAGCCCATCTTGTTCACAAAGGATTAAAATTAAATAAAAATGTGCATTGTCTCGATATTGCAAGTTCATGTACCAGTTTTATTTCTGCTCTAAGAGGTTCTTTAGGATTTGTTGCAACCAACTCAAATACAGTTGTTATTGCTACAGAGGTTAAAAACAAAGGCTTATTGAAAAAAGATTTAAGAACACGATCTTTATTTGCAGACGCTGCATCTGGAGTTTATTTAGAAAAAAATAACTCAAAAAACAATCCCGATCTATTTCTATTTTGTTACCAAGAAAGTATTTCGTCTCTTTCGGATAGAATTTATATTCCAGTAGGAGGCTCAAGAGAGCCAACTAATATAAATAATATTCATAGAAATAAATTAGAATTAAATAATCCGAAAGAAACTTTTTTTCAAATAGTAAAATCTATATCTGAAGCAATTGAAAAAAGCTTAGAAACAAGACAAAATTATATTAAAGAAAATTTTGAATTAGATCCTGTTTACATTCCAGGATTAATTTTTATACATCAAGCAAACAAAAATATTATTAAAGAAGTGAAATCAAGATTTCACAAAAATATTGCAGATAAAATTCCTATTTTAATGGGCGATATTGGAAATTCAGTTTGTGCTTCTTTACCTGTTTTAAGAACAAGAGTTTTATTCTTAAAAAGCATATTTTTTAGTAATCAAAAAATAATATCAAAAAAAGATTTAATACCTTATTTCATTCAATTATGTAATGAAAATAATGAATTTAGATTTATACATAAAGAGAAAGGAATATTATTTTCTTCTTATTGGCAAAATGAATCAATTGATATTTTTGATGATGGTTGTGATAGTCTTGAAAATTCTTGGCTAAACAAAATATCCGAAGATGAATTTAATCAACTTCAAACAGCATTTCAAAATGAGAACATATCTTGCCAAAATAAATCTGTACGCTTAAAATACATTGATATTTGGATTGCAGCTGGCGGTGGTTTCCAAACATTAGCAATGCTTCATGGGAAAGTTTATTAATATATTAAATATAGAAAAGGCATTTATTTTTATGAATTTATTGTTAAAAAAATATTCTTTTATATTTTCCATTTCATTATCATTCCCTTTATTTGCTTTTGCAGATCAAGAATTTGTAGAAATAAAACTTGATAATTGGACTGCTGAAATTAATCCAAGAACGCTAGAAGTAATTGGAAAAATGGATGAAAAATCAACCTCAATTGCTACTCCTGTAACAGAGAATCTTGGTGAATATAAAAATTTATTAAACTCACCAAATAAAACATCTTGGAATTATCCAGAAAAAAATTTAAATGTTGAAATTTCTAAAAATAAAAATCAAATTATATTTAAATTTACCTCTTCTAAATCTCAAACATTTGAATGGCCAAGCACTTTACAAGCAAATATTTCTGAAACAAATAATTCTGAAAATATTATATTACCAGATGGTGAAGGGCTTTTAATCCCAGTAACGGATCCATTTTGGCTAGTAAATTTTGAAAAGTACAACGCTACAAATTATTCTATGCAAGATCAATTAACAATGCCATTTTTTGGCAATATAACCGATGATAATACTGTATCTTATATATCTGATAGCTCTTTAAACAATACAATTAAAATATTAAAAAACAAAGATACATTATTTGTTCAACAAGAACATGTTTTTAGACAAAAAGATAATTATGCACCTTATATTGTAAAAATTAATTTAGATAATAAGAAAAACATATTAGCTCCTGCTATACATTTTAGAAATAATTTAATTGAAAAAAAAGAGTTTATTACATTTAAACAAAAAAAAGATATAAACCCAGAAATAGATAAATTATATGGAGCTCTTCATGCTTATATTTGGGGAACTGGAAGAACAGAGCAGGCTCTCGATCTTTTATCTTCTTTGGGAATTAAAAATTTATGGATTGGTTACGATGAAGGAAAAAATGATAAATACAAAGTAAATAAAAAATTCATAGAAAAAGCAAAAAAGTTATGTTACCTTATCGGGCCTTATGACACTTGGGAAAATATACAAGATCCAAAAACAGCGGACACGCCCTTGTCTATTTTTCCAAATGCTTGGCCGAAAGCAGCTATTGTAAATGAAAATGGGAAAAAAATGCCTGGTTTTCATAATAGAGGTTACGAAGCAAGTTCTGAATATTTTGCAAGACAAAAACCTATAAATAAAGATCTTTATGATCGCGCTGAAAAATTTAAATCCACAGGAATTAATAGTTACTTTTTAGATGTTGATGCCACAGGAACCGTTCACGATGATTATTCAGAAGATCATCCTATGAACACAGCAAAAGACATGCAAAATCGAATCACACGATTAAAGCATTTAAGAGATATGAAATTTGTTTTAGGATCTGAAACAGCAGTTTATTGGGCTGTACCTTATCTTTCATTTGCACATGGAAATAATGCTGTATTTAATAATCCGCATTGGACTCTAGCCAGAGATAAAAAAGCATATGGTCGCTGGTTTCCAAATGAGCGTCCTGAGTTCTTTTTTAAATCTATTTTAGCCCCAAAAGATTATGAAGACACAAAATATAACCCATTATATAGAATTCCCTTATTTCAAACTGTTTTTCATGATAGCATTATAACTACTGATAGATGGGAAATACCAATAACAAAATTTAAAAATTTAAAAGAAAAAAGATTATTAATTGGTTTGCTTTATGGTGTACCTTCTATCTGGTCATTAGATATCAAACAAATTAAAGATTATTCTAAAGATTTAAAAAAAATCTCAGCTTTTTTTCAAACGTATCATAAAAAAATTGGAGGAGTTCAGCTAACTAAATTTTCATATTTAACAGAAGATAAATTAGTTCAACAAACTCAATTTGGCGAGATAGCAACTGCTACAGTAAATTTTTCAAACAGAATATATAATAATATACCTGCTAATAGTATTGAGATTTTTTATATAAAAGAAAATAAAAAAGAAATATTTACTCCGTAACTTATTTTTTTATATCTTCATAAAAAACTTGCTCAAAGACTCTTCTTTCATCTGACATAGTATAAGATGCTTTTGTTTCTTTAACTAAATTTACTGAAAACTCAAGCACTTCTTTTAAATCACAATTTTGAATTCCTTTTTTTAAAAACTTAATCATCCCTTCATTCAATTTTCTTTGCGCTGTTAAAGCGTGCTCTATTCTTTGTGTTTGAATATCTTCAAAGTTTAAAGATTGAATCATTGTATAAACTTGAGGTCTTAATCTTTCTTCTAAACGGGAAACACTTTCAATTCTTTTTGATATCTCAGACCAGATTTGGTCAAAAGCATTGCTAGCATTTGCAGAACCTGCTGCGTTTGTTGAATTTGCAGCATTTGTTTTATTTGAATCATTTGTTTTATTTGTATCATTTTTATCTTGCCCAGACGCTTCAGCAAAAATATCATCTGCCCTAAAATTAGCTCTTTGATTTAATGCTGTAGCCTCAGAACCCGCTTTACTAAACAAACTTTCATATATTTCTTGAGCACTTTGTCCTTCTTCGACAACAAGATTATCCATCTTTTGAATTGCTTCAGACATGGCTTCGACAAAAGCTCTTACATTAGATTGTAAGTCTATGAGTTGATATTCCATTAAAATAGAAAAATGAAAAAGAAGTTGCATGAGCATTTGCTCTGAACTTTGTGCTTTTGCAAACGGTAATTCTTTTTCCATTACAATTCTCCGCTCAAATCATTCTTCAATACTGGCACCTAATTCTGTTAATTTATCCTTAGCTTTGGTATAATTTGCATCAATTTTAAGGATTCTTCTTAAAATCTTAATCGCTTCATCTTTTTTATCCCAAAGAACTAAGGTAATTGCTTTATTAAACAAGACAAGATGGTTATCGGGTTGTTTCTTCAAAATCTGATTATAGGTTTGTAAGGCTTTATCAAAATCTTTTGAATCTCGGTAACAAATTGCTAGCGAGTTCGCAAAACTCACATTTTCAGGATCCAACCGTACTGCATCTTTTAGTAATTTTAGGGCATTAGGATAGTCTTTTTTAACAAAGTAACAATAACCTAATCTTTCAATAATATAAGGATGTCTTAATCCAGCCGTTGTTCCAATCATTAAAAGCTGAATACATTCATCAATTTTATTTTGTTTTATTAAAGATTCCGTACAGCCTTCATAACGGATAATATTCATTGGGCTTAACGAAAGCGCTTTTTTTAAATCCTCTAATGATTTTGCATCATCATTCATAGCTGCATATATATCTGCACGGACAACATAAGCATGAATATAATTTTCATTTTTTGCGATACCCGAATTTACATAAGTTAACGCTTCATCCATTTGTTTTAGGGCAAGTTTTGTCCTTGCCATTCCAATATAGGGGCGCGCTGCTTTATCTGAAACTTGCGTCAATTTTTCATAAACTTTAAAAGCTTGCTCATAATCTTCAGTACGTAATTTTGATTTTGCAAATTCATAAACACGTTCAGGGTTTTTTGGATTGATAAATGCACTATAAGCACTTCTAATTTTAGGTAACAAATCTCCTTGCGATATAGGACGAATTAATATGTCATCTATTCCCATTTCTAGGGCATACATTAATTCTGCTTTATTTAAAGCTTTTGAAACCAGAATAAAGGCAGGGCGATAGACAGCAGGATCTTCATTAAGTTCCTTTATCATATCATAGCCGTTTAAAACTTCAAGATCATCGCCTTCTAAAGCTATATGTGCAGGTTTTACTTTCAGTTCAGCTAAGGATGCATGACCGTCCCTATCTGTCCTAACATTATTAAAACCTAATTTATTTAGATGGTGTTTGATGATTAAACGAATTTCATTATGAGTTTCACCCACATGAATGAGAAGGTCTGTACTAAATGGGTCTGGAGGACTTAATCCAAACATCTTAAAAAGATCAGAATTGTCCACACTCAACAACCTCCAGATTAAAGCATCACATTTTAAATAACCTTAAAAAATATGCGCTTTATTAAGAATGCTGAGAGTATGAATATTTTTAGAACTAACCGCCAAGTCCTGTTGCAAGAAGCTTTCTTCCTTGAGGAAAAAGAACTTCAATTTTATTCAAACCACTTTCAGCGACCACAAAGCCTATTCCAAAAGATTTATGATGAACTATTTCACCAGGTTTAAATCGTACGGAAGCCTTATACTCTTTAGCTTGAGAGACATTATTTTTTTGAGCGCTCAACCGAGCTTCATAATTTGCAATGTCTTCTGTGGTTCCAGACTGCATACTTAGAGGCAATTGGTGATTTCCTTTTGACACTCTACTATCTGAATCCTCTTTTTTACGCGATTTTGCTTTAGCTTTGCTTTTCTTTTTAGGAGAACCATCCTCTCCTATTAAGACTTTTGCTCCAGCATCTAAGTCTAAATCCTGTTCTTCATCTCGTTCCATTTCTCGTTTCCCTCCTTTTGCTAAAGCAGCTTCTGATTTTGGTGAACGATATTGTTTCTCTGACTTACAAGTGTTGCATTGCACCCTGCCAGGTTTGTTATTAGCTTCAATAGTTACAATAGTATGAGTTAAATTCATCTTGCAACGATTACAGTATGCTAAAATGTCATGACCCACACGCGATGCGGATTTAGACTGAGACGAAATAAAAAGAGAATTAGGGCCGTCCGTAATTGCCATTTTTCCTCCAAATGGATCTGACATATTTAAAAATTAAAGAGAGAAGGCGAGTTCAACTCCCGCTGTTTGCCTGATTGTTGTATCATCGGAATCAGTCTTGACAAGCGTATAATAGAGATGAAGTACTGGTGCTTTGAAAAAAATTCCAGACCCCCAAAAAAATCGGCTGTGATTTGGATTGTATCCAATGCTTCCTTTGAGATCAAAATATGATTCAGTAGCAATATTAATCCCGCCTACAACGCTTTGAAATCCATTATTAGAATCAATGAGCGCATCTGTACTAAGTGTGACATACTTATTTAAGGTAACAATAGAAACTCCTACATCTGTAATATTAGCATTATATTTATCAAAAAGGCCATTTGTACTCAAGCCTAAAAAAAGAGGATTTTCTGGTGATAAATTAATTTGGTAAAATAGACCTGCTCCCATTAAATAATTATCTTTTTTCCATGACCAATTTTCAAATAAACTAAGTTGCTGATATTCACCAGAGAGACCAACACTTAAGTTTGGAATTGAAGGAATTTGATACCCTAGTCCAACTTTAAAACTCCGATCACGGGTTCTCGTATCGTTAGGAATCGTTTCTCTACCACGAAATACCATGGCTACAGGAGTTGTTGTTGAATCAAAAACTCCGGCTTCAATTAGATCAAAATCTTTTTGCCAAGAACCACCTCCAAAAACAGAATATTGTTTTTTTAGTGCTGGCAATATTGCTGGGTTTGCGTCCATCATAGAAGCATCACCTGGAGCTGAAGCCCCTGCTCCACTGGAAGCAGCAAAAGAAGATGTTGGAGCATTTATCGCTTTTGAAGGTTTTATATCCTCTGCATTTGATGAAAAAGAAATCATAAGGTTTGATAAACAAAACTGGACAAGAAATATTTTCTTTAGTTTAAAAGACATAATGGGCTCCAAAGGATGCTTTCCATATAGAAAGGGCAGAAAATCATGACATCAAACAATTCTTTTATCACGAAACTCCGTAAACGAAGTCTAATTGCACAAATTAGCCACGAAGAAGAATTAGAACAACTGCTCCAAAAAGGAAATCAAAATGAAAAAGGAGAGAGATATTCTGTCTATTGTGGTTTTGATCCTACGGCAGCAAGTCTGCATGTTGGTAATTTAGCAGCCTTAATGATGTTAAGACGCGCTCAAGATGCAGGTTTGCAACCTATTGTTTTATTCGGTGGAGCCACAGGACTCATCGGAGATCCGACAGGAAGAACCGAAATGAGACCCATGAATACAAAAGAACAAATAGCATCATATATAGAAAACTTTAAATTACTTGTGAATCGTTATTTTCGTTTTGATGTGCCTAATCCACCAATATTTGTAAATAACATTGATTGGATTGGCAAAATGAGCTGGATAGATTTTACAAGAGATGTTGGAAGTCATTTTACTGTAGCAAGATTATTATCTGCAGAAGTAAATAAAACCCGCTTTAATGAAGGCGGACTTACATTTATGGAACTTGGTTATCAATTGCTACAGTCTTTTGATTTTCTCCACCTATATAAAAATTATAATTGCGTAATGCAATTTGGTGGAGATGATCAATGGTCAAATATCCTAAGTGGTGCTGATTTAATTCGAAGAGTAAATAGTGGAAAAGCATTTGCTGTTACAACTCCTCTTTTAGTTGGAAGTGATGGGAAAAAATTTGGAAAAACAGCTGGAAATGCAGTTTGGCTCGATCCTAATTTAGTGTCACCTTATGATTTTTACCAATTTTTTAGGAATGTTCATGATGCAGATGTCCTTAAAATGTTTCAGGTGTTTACTCTTTTAAATACAAATGAAATTGAAGATATTTTTTCAAATCCAAATATCAATCAAGTTAAAGAAAAAATGGCATTCGAAATTACAAAAATTGTTCATGGTGAAGAAGAAGCTATGAAAGCATTAGAGGCTTCTAAAATTCTTTTTTCAGGCCAAACGGGAGATCTCTCTCACGCTCCATGCATTTTCCTAACAAAAGTAGAATTAGAAACAGGAATAGATATTTTATCATTAATTATGAAATGTGGTTTTTCTCAAAGTAGAGGGGAAGCACGAAAACTTGTCCAAGGTAATGGACTTAATTTTAATGGCGAAAAACTTATAGATTTTAATTATAAAATATCTGAAAAAGATTTTAATACAGAACAAAATGCTATTATATTAAGAAAAGGAAAAAAGGATTATCATCTTGTAAAAATGAAATAAACTGCTAACATAAAACATAGTTTTAATAAACTAAACTATATTTTATGAGAAGGTTATGCCATTATGAAAAAAATCATTACGCATATTCTATTAACAGTTTTTTTGATTTTTTTTAATATTTCGTGTATTCCAAATTTTTTAAAAAATAATGACTCTATCCCCTATGGTTTTGAAAAAATTGATTTTTCACCACTTCAAAACCCACGAGAAATGACAAGAGCTTCACTAGACAAAAGTACCAATTCTCTTAATAGTTTAAATAATATATTTGTCAATTATAGCGAAAATATTATCAAACAAAAAGAAAATTTTATAAATAAAGATCAAGTTTTAAACGAAATATTGACAGAAGATATATTAAATAATTTTGTCCAAAATTTGCCCGATTTTATAGATAATAATTCCCTAACAAGAGCAATAAAAAATTTAGACCCATCGAGTTTTGTTATTACAACTACACCTTTAAATTTAGATTCCTCACTAAAAAACATAGATACAAGTAACATTTTTATACAATTAACAGGACAACAGCAAAAAGTAACAAAATTAAATCAAATTCAGTATTTTGATGAAAATGGTATTTTAATGGATAACAGTAATATAAGTTCAAATTTTTTTGTAAATACTTATTATGCAAGAAATTTAAATTCTAACTGGAATTTTCCATTAAATAACTCAACAAATTCAAACAGCAATTGGGAATTATTAGTACAATGTATTTCCGCTCAAATAAAAATACTAAATAAAAATATTACATACAATATTCCTTCTTGGCCAAGAGTATCTATAATACAATTAAATCCAAATTTAACAAATACAGATAAATATATATTAATAAAAAACAATTTATTTCTTGATCTTATAAAAACTCAAAGCTTTATTCCAGTAGGAAATATGAATTCAAGAACATTAAGAATTTTTAATAACTCTAATATTAATTTTTCACCACAAAGCTCTATTTATTATTCTTTAAAAACTATTGACACACCATCAAATCCACTTATCGGGAAAAATTATATATATTTTCAAGATGGAATGACAAGTTTTTTTTCTAGATTTATTTCTGGAGAAATTGATAAAGAAAATATTATAAATACATTTGTAAGTTGGCAAGCATTAATTAACAAATCATGGTTTGATATAACAAGAAAATTAGATCCTTCTTATAATGTTCCTTATTATTCAAATATAATTCCTTTAAACTTTTTAAATAATAAAAATTTACCTGTAAATAATTCAAGTTCAAAAGACTTTCAAACTGGCGGAATTCACTATATTGACCCTAATGACAAAACAAATTTATTAAATATACCCAATTTAATTGATGCTTCATCTATTGGTTTAAATGAAACAATATTAACAAATATCTGCAATAATATTACAATATAAATTATTATTGAATATTTGAAAAACCCAAGTCTATAAAAGCTTTTGTGTCTAATCTTCCATATTTTGTTAAAGTAATATTTTTTGAAGAATAAATTGGATTATAGTAAGAATTAGCACTTGAAAATAAGTGATTTAATAAAGTATTTAAATCTGTATTTGGAAATAAACCCAAGTAAATAGAAATTGCAGAAGCAACTAAGGGCCCAGAAAAACTTGTACCACCAACTGTATCAATAGAACCATTTTTACTATTTAAATCAATTTGAGAACCTTGAGCAGATAACTCAATACTATCTCCATAATTAGAAGAACTTGCTAAACTTAAATTATATGCATGCGAAGCAACAGTAATCATATTATTTAAATTATAGGCTGCAGGATAGGTTGGAAATTTATTAAAATTATTACCATCATTACCAGCTGCAACAATAAATATAACACCACTTTTAGATGCATTAGATATTACAATTTTTTCAGCCATTTCTACATTTTGATCTGGTTCTTGAAGATATGATAAACTTAAATTAACAATTTTAGCACCACTATATACAGCTGTATCTAATGCTGCAGCAAGTTGCATAGAACCATAATTTTTCATATCATCACTTATATTATCTTCAGCAAAATTAATTTTAACTGAATTCAGCTTAACATTTTTCGCGTAAACATTTAATAATGAGTTTCCTTTTGTTATTCCAGTAAAAATTGATGCAATATATGTTGCATGAGATGACCAGCTACTTGTATCAATTATTCCAGTTAAATTATAACTAGAAACTAAATTGTTTTTTATTTGAATTGTTGCAGGAATAACTCCTGAATCAATTATCGCCACATTGACAGGATTTAAAGTTAAATTTTTAGCGCTAATTTCACTATACGTTTTATCAAAGTTTGCTTCGCAATAAGAACTATTGCAATTTGATAAGTCTGTTTGTATTTTGTAATTATTTAAACTATTCATCCGTATTTTTATATTTTCAAATGGTAAATTATAAATATTAGTTAGATAAATATAATTATGAGATTGTTTCCCTATATTTATTTCTTTAACAGCGACCATATTTGGAACAGATTTAAATCTATAAACTACATTTTGACCATATGATAGAAGCTCTTCATCTGTCATTCCTGTTTCAATAACATAAGCACCATCAGAAGATGTTTGAACTTTATCATCAAAAGGATTAAATTTTGAACAAGAACATAAAAAAATAGCGTTTAATATAAAAATTAATAAAATATATTTATACATTTTAACCTATTAAATAATAATGGTTTTCTAATATAAATAAATTATATCAAAAACAATTAATTATTCAATAGGTCAATTAAATAAAATAAATTGGTATGCAATTATTATTTAGTTAAAAAGAATTAGAATTATTTATATGCAAATATTTCATTTTTATCTGCCAAATAAAGCTTTCCATGAGAATTATTTCTCATAGGAGAGTCTGTAAATAAAAAATTATAAATATTTTCAGCAGATCTTTTAGGATCCATTAATTCTTTATTTTGTATCATTTTTTTATATATTTTTACAATTTCTAAATCCGAAGGAGAATTTTGAATCACATTATTTACCATATCTGTTAAAACAGCTCCAGGATGAACAGAAAGACAGGTTAGCTCATCCATGGCAAAACGTTTTGACAACCATTGAAAATATAATAAACATGCTGATTTTGTAGCTCCATACAATTCCAAACCAGGAAAAGGATCGACAGCCGCCAAAGAAGAAAGATGAGCAACAAACGGAGTAATGCTAGATTGAGCATCATTTTTGCTCATAATAAAAGGAAGGATATCTTCAATTATTTCAGCGCAAGAAAAATAATTCACCCTCATAGCTTCTGCCTGAGATTGCCAGAACAAGTGTTTTTCAGCTCGATTCGATTCACTTACTCCCAAAACAGGCATTACTCCCGCACCGTATATAAATCCTGCAATGGATTTTCCATATAAACTTTTAGATAATTCTAAAATTGGTGTTTCCTTAATTGGATTTAATAAATCCCACCAAATAAACACATCTTCAAAACCACATTGCCCTCTTCCAAGATGAATGATTTTATAATTATTATCCTTAATCACTTTTGCTAACTCAAATCCAATTCCTCTTGAAAAACCTGTTCCTATAATCCACTTTTCAGTACTCATTTTCTCTCCTCAGTGTATCTTAGTTCCTTCAAAACTCTTAAATGCATTTAAAACTGATTTTGCAGATCCGTCCATTATAAGTTTACCAGAATCAAGCCAAAGGACACGATCACAATCTTCTATTGTTGAGAGTCTATGAGCGACAATTATTTGAGTCTTTCCCTGAAGAAATTTTTTTGTTGCGCTCACCAATATTTCTTCTGAATAAGGATCAATAGAACTTGTGGCTTCGTCCATCAAAATAATAGGACTATTTTTTAGTAAACAGCGCGTCATACAAATTAACTGTTTTTCACCCAAAGACAAATCCGATCCCTTTTCCTGTAAAAACGTGTCTAGGGATTTTTTATCATTAGATAGCATTTTTCCTAATCCAACAAGTTTAGCAACATAAATTATTTCATCATCACTCATATTTTTATTGGTTGTAAAGTTTTCTCGTAAGGTTCCAGAAAATATAGTTGGTTCTTGTGATATAAATGAAATTGCAGAACGGAATAAATTTAAATCTATATATTTATAACCTTCTTTCTTATCTTGACCCAAATCTGCTTCATAATTATTTATGCAAATACGTCCTTCATATAAAGAATAAAGATGAAAAATAGCTTGTATTAAACTTGACTTTCCGCTTCCTGTTTTACCGATAATCCCAATTTTTTCTCCATTTTTTACTTTAAAAGAAACATTTTTTAAAACAAAAGGTAAATTTTCACTATATCTCAATGACACATTATCTATTGTAATCTCTGCATTATCTAATTTAAATATATTTGAATTAAGAATATCATTATCCTCTTTTTTGGATAAAATTTTATGATTAGTTAAAAATTTAGCTTCACTCGGTAAAACACCTCCTTCTTCAAGATCACTTTTTAAATATTGATCCATTCTTTCTATTCCAGTTAGAGCTTCTTCTAATGCAGATACCCATTCAAAAAACACTTGAACAGTTGTTGATGTCATTAATATAAAGGTAAACCCAACGCCTAAACTTCCAACTGTAATAAACTTATTTTGAACCAGCCATACACCTAAAATTCCAGTCATAAGAAGCAAAGAAATGTTTAAAATAGACATTTGTAAAGAAAATAAATTTATATATAAATTTGTTTTCTTTATTTGCTTTAAATATTTTTCGATATTTTCGCTAAATTTCTTAATAAAAATTGAATCTTTTCCAAATACTCGTATTATCTTTGCGCCCTGAACAGTTTCTGCAAAATGCGCAATAGCAGGACTTCTTGATATACTTAAATTTCTTCTTTCTTTTCTTATTTTCAATTTATTTAATTTATATATATAATAATTTAAAAAGATAGAAACTAAAATTATCGGAAAAAAATAAAAGCTTGCTAATAATATTAATATTATATATAAAATCAAATCAAAAGTAATTGATAAAACTTCTGTTAAAGGACCTCCTGACATTCTTGTTATAGAAGAATAATCAGAACTAAATCTTGTTATAATTCTTCCTAAAGGATTCGTATCAAAAAAACGAATGGGAAATCTTGAAACACGTAGGGTAGTTTCATCATATAAAAGTGACGAAGAATAAGTTCCCATTCTTGAAACAAACACTCTAAATATAATAGATAAAAACAATCCTATAAATGACAATGACAATAATAAAAAAAGAAAATCATAAAAACTAAAATTAGAAAATATGTCGTTACTATTTCCGCAGTAAAGAGATCCTCTACATAAATGATCTGCCCATTTTCCAATAATATTTGCATTTATTAAGAGAAAAGCTCTACCTAAAAAACCAAGAATAATATAAAATATAAATTTATTTCTATATAACTTTATTGACATAGAAATAGTTTGAAAAATAGAACTTGAATATTTACCTGAAAACGATATTTCATTATTTATAAAATTATTTTTTTGCATTTTTTCTCCTTATGGAGATATCGAAGAAACAAAATCTCTGACAGATTCTGATCTATTGTAAATCTCATTAAAAGAACCATTTTCAATTATTTTTCCATTTCTTATAAATAAAACTTTGTCACACTTTGATAAAATTGAGAGTCTATGTGTTACGAGAATTCTAATTTTATTTTTCCAAACTGAATTAAATAAAACTTCATTAATTTTATCTTCTGTATTTACATCTAATGCACTTAAGCAATCATCTAATAAAATAATTGGCCTATCTGAAAAACAAGCTCTAGCAATTGCAACTCTTTGCTTTTGACCACCAGATAAATTAACACCTCTCTCCCCAATTTCTGTATCTAATCCAAAACTCATGTTTTCGTTTTTAATATCAAATTGAGATAATTCTAAACAATCTAATATTCTTTGATCTTGATAAGGAGAGGTATTATACTCAAAAGCAACATTATCTCTTAAATTAGAATTAATAATAAAATAATCCTGAGGAACATAACAAAAATAAGATCTTATTTGACTCAATGACATCTCTTCAACAGGCTTATTATTTATTTTAAATTCACTATAATTAACTTTTATGATATTTAATATAGCCTGTAAAATAAGACTTTTTCCAGAACCAATTTCACCAATTATAGCTATGAATTCATTTGATTTTATTTCTAAATTAATGTTATCTAATAATAACATACCATCAATTTTATAAGAAAGATTTTTTATAATAATATTGGTTTTTATATTGGAATCAAATTCAGGAGAGTAATTTACACTTTTTTCTTCAAGATTTTGATTCCAATAAGATTGAATTCTTTTTAATGATGTAAAACAATCAGAAAATGAAACAAGCATAATAGGCAACATGCGCATAGGACGTGTTAATAAAACTCCAAAAATCCATAAAAGACTAAAAATTTGTCCAGCTGAAATATCATTGCCTTTAACCTTAACAAGAATATATACAGACAAAATATTTACAAAAAATGGAGCTGAATAACCAATGGAATTCATAGTTGTTCCATTAGTAACCATTTGCAATCTATTTTTTGTTTCTACTATTCTTAAATCTTGAATTTTTTTTTCTATTACCCTTGTCCAACCAAGAGTCCTAATTATTCTTATATTTTGAATCCATTCATTGACATAACTCAAACGATTTGATGCATGTAGCTTACTTTTAAAAAAAAACTTACTTTGCCTAAATGCAAAAGAAAAATTTAAAAATAAGATAGAGAAAATAAGACAAAAAATTAATGATGGATTCATATCCAATATAAAAATGATAGCAATCGGAGCCATTAAAATAGGCAATACATATGACATAATGTTTGGAAATACTTCATCCATTAAAGTTGATGCTGTATGAATATCATTAGCATATATTGATAAAGAATGTCCTACAGATAATTTATTTTTATTGTCATTTTTTAATCTCAAAGCTTTAGAGTAAGTAATATCAGATAACCATTTTTTTATATAATTACTTTCACCATAACTTAAAATTTTACCAATGAAAAAAAGTAATTGTGATAAAAAAGCAAAAATAAACATAAAAAACAAACATTTATAAAAGATATTTTGAATTGATAATGTATTTATTTTTAATAAATTATCTAATAATATTTTTTGATAATAAGGAACCATAAGAGAGAATATAGTTGCTATTATAGAAATTAAAAATATATAAACCTTATAATGAGGCCTCATAAAAATAATTTTATAAAATAAATAATTATTTTCATTGTTATTGTTTTTTTTAAACATAAAAATTTGACTAACCTTATATATTAACTATTTACTAGCAATTTTATGAAATTTTAACATAAAATCATTATTAGTCAATTAAATAAAAGATTAAAAACTTAATTTGCTTCGTTTTAAAAATGAAATAATATATTTTAAACTTTACATGATTGTTGGTGAGTATTATAAATGAAAGTTTTATGAAAGGATTTTATGAAAAATAACAAACCCGACATAATGATTGCATTTTTAATCTCTCTTGCATTTTTTATTGAACTACTTGATACTACAATAATAAACACTTCCATACCACAAATGGCAATAAGTTTTAATGTTCCTGAAACTGCAATTAAGTTAGCTATTACAAGTTATTTAATTTCACTTGCGATTTTTATCCCAATTAGCGGTTGGTTTGCCGATAAATTTGGATCGAGGACTATTTTTTGTTCTGCCATTTTTATTTTTACAATAAGTTCTTTATTTTGCGGTCTTTCGAATTCTATTTACGAACTTGCTTTTTATCGAATTCTTCAAGGCATCGGCGGAGCTCTGATGACCCCAGTTGGTAGGTTAATTATTCTTCAGACGTTTGATAAGAACGATTTAATAAAAATTATGAGTTATATTTCAATTCCAGCATTATTTGGGCAAATGATAGGACCTCTTTTAGGTGGAATTATTACAACTTTCTACTCATGGCACTGGATTTTTTTTGTTAATATACCATTAGGCATTATATTATTTTCGCTTTCTTTAAAATTTATTAAAAATGAAAAGTCAATATATCTCAAAAAACTAGATTTAAAGGGTTTTATTTTAATTGCATTAGGACTTAGCTTTCTTAGTTTTAGTCTTGAAAATTTAAGTGAAAAAATATTTCCAAAATTATTTCTTATAATTTTAATGTTTATAGGATCTATTATTTTAATATATTATATTTTTTATTCTAAAAAAATTAAAAATCCAATCATAAACCTTAAATTATTTCAGACAAAAACATTTAAAATAGCTAATATTCAATTATTAATTAGTATTTCATCTGTAGGAGGTATTTCTTTTTTAATTCCGATATTGTTACAATCACAATTTAAAATGACACCACTACATTCTGGAATTATGGTTCTTCCCATTGCTATTGGAGCCATTTTTATAAGATTTTTTGTTTCAAAATTAGTCTCAACTTTTGGATACAGAAAAATATTAATAATAAATCCTTTAATTATTTCATGTTGTGTTCTTTTATTATCATTTATAAAAGAAAATAACATTTATTTAATCATTATTTTTGGATTTTTATTTGGTATTTTTTATACATTACAAATTTCAGTAACAAGTATTTTAGGTTATTTAGATATAAAAGCAATTGATAAAAGTAATGCAACAAGTATCCAAAGCTCTTCAATACAATTATCTATGAATATGGCAATTTGTTTTAGTGCTTTATTTTTAAACTTTTTTTTAACACTAAATAATGCAAAACTTGGTATAATAAATAACACGAATGAAGTACTTTTATCATTTCAATATTGCTTTATAATAATGTCTATCCTTTTTCTATTAAATTCATTTTTTGCTTATTTTCTTGATAAAAAAAATTTAAATTAAGAAGCTATAAATTAAAGAATTATTTACAACTTTCGCCAGGAGCAGCAGGCATATTGCAACTACTACAACAATTTTCTCCTCCTGTATCAGAAATACAAGTATTGCAATATGCCAATGCAATCCATTCAAAGACACACCACCCCGAACAGTTACAGCAAACTGTTTTTGCCCAAGGATTTGCAGTTAAATTTTTATTTTTAGGGTCTTTATAGTCTTTAAATAGAGTCATACAAGCATCAAGCTTTTTGGGTACGTTTGCAGGTGCTAATTTTTTATAGGATTCTATTATTTTTTTCTTATCTTCTTTAGATTTTGCAGTATCTAATTTATTTATAACATCTGCTCCTAATACCCACCTTACACATTCTTGCATTTCTGTAAATGAAAATGCTTTACTCATAAATAAAATACTAGAAATAATAATAAAAAATAAAGTAATTTTTTTCATATACAATCTCCATGTAAAATATTTTTATTTTTTTTGTGACCAATTTTCAACATTATATTTGTCATATAATTTTTGGTAAAAATCCGTAGATTTATAGTTCGCAATATATTCATCAAATATTCTAGATAATTTTAAGCTTTTTTCTTTATTTTTAGGACTTAATGCAAAATATAAATATTCTGTTTTAAGACATCCTACTTTTTTTACCTGATCAATTAAGTCATTTTTCTTTAAATAATAATCAGAAGTAACATAGTCTAAAACCAATGCTTGATAAGTATTATTTAATAAGTTTTTAAATCCTATTGTAAAAAGATCTTCCGTACTAATATTTTTAATTTTATTTTTTTTATCGCTGTTCTTATTTATATATTCCATAAGGCCAGGATAATGAGCACCTTGTGAAATAGCTATAGAAATATTTTTTAAAGAATCGATACTTTTATATTCCCAAGTGCTATCTTTTTTTACATAAAAACACATTTGCTGATAAGCCACAGGTTCTTTCGGAAAAATAAAGTCGGGAGCTTCAAGTTTAGCAGGAGCAAGTAAACCATTAATTTTTCCATCACGAACTTCTGACACCGCTAAAGCCCAATTATATTTTTGAAATTGCACATCAATTTCTTGACTTTTAAATGCATTTTCCACTATCTCAACTGATAGTCCAGGTTTTTCATCTGAGTCACACATCCAAGGGCACCATGGATTCCATGCGACATTAATAGATTCCGCTTTTAATTTATTGCTACAAAATAAAGTGATTATGAATAATGATAAATACAACTTAATCCGCATAAAATCCCCTATATATCTATTTAAGAAATCACTTTTAAAAATCAATATCAGTTAGATCGTATTTTTTCATTAATTTTTTTATATATGATGTCTTTTTTAATTTAATCATATTTTTATCAAATGTTTCTGAAATAAATTTACTTTTATTTTTATATTTTGGAGAAAAAGCAATATAAATTTTTTCTTTTTCCAAACAACCAACTTGTTTAAATTTATCTTTTTGCTTATTTTTATTTATATAATATATTGCTGATGTTCGATTAATTAATAGAGCTTCGAATTCATTTTTAGAAAGTTTTTCAAATCCTGTTAAATAAATATCTTCTGAGCTTATTACATTAATTTTTTTTGGATTATCAATATTATTATGAATATATTCCATTAATCCATTATAATTCGCCCATTGAGAAATACCCAAATGAATAGATTCTATAGAACTTTTGTCTTTATAACTCCATATTGAGTTTTTATTTACATAAAAACACATTTGCTGAAATCCTAAAGATTCATTAGGAAAGTAAAAACCTTCCGCTTCATCTTTTGATGGACTAAGTAAACCTAATGCATTTCCTTCTTTAACTTCGTGAATTGCTACTGGCCAAGAATAACGTTGAAATTCAATATTTAAATTTGATAATCGAAAAATTTCAGAAACTAATTCTGATAAAAATCCAGGTTTTTTAGATGTATTACACATCCATGGACAATTATAATCCCAAGCTATTTGAATAGGAGATGCATTAGCAAAAACATTTATTATAAGTAATATATATAAAATAAAAAAATAACGTATTCTCATAAAATTCCTAAACATAGAAATTCATTTATTTTGGATAAACTTATAATATGATATTTTATATTTATATTTAATTATTGTCAGGTTAGAAAAAATTTTTTTGACTATAAAATAAGTGACATCAATAAATTTTAATGTTTAAAATGACGGTTACCCGTGAACATCATAGAAATTCCATATTTGTCACATGCTTTTATAACTTCAGCATCTTGAACACTACCTCCTGGCTGAACAATATGCTTAATCCCACTTTGATTTATAAGTTCAATGCTATCTGGAAAAGGAAAAAACGCGTCACTCGCTAAAATAGCATTTGTTAAAGGAAGTCGAATCTTTTTTAAACACTGCTCTACGGCATCGACACGGTTTGTAAATCCACCCGCAATAGATAGAGACTGATATTCATTTGCTAAAACAATGGCGTTCGATCGAACATGTTTTACAACTGTCATTCCTAAAGTTAATGCTTTTATAATATCAGGCGAAGGTTTAACAGTTGTTGGAAATGTTACTTTGTTAAAATCTAAAACAATGTCATTTGAACTTTGCGCTAAAAAACCACCTTGGACATGAGTAAAAATGATTTTATTAGCTAAAGGCAATTCAGGATTAAAAGTAACTAAACGTAAATTTTTCTTTTTTTGAAGAATTTCGAGAGCTTTGGAATCGAAATTTGGTGCAATAACAACTTCTAAAAAAGTTTCTGATAATTTATTTGCCAACTCTTCCGTTACATTTTTTGTGACACAAACAATGCCGCCAAAAGGACTTACCGGATCAGACTCAAATGCTTTGACATATGCTTGAAATAGAGAATCTTTTGAAACGCCTACACCACAAGGTGTGTTGTGTTTTAAAATAACAGCAGCATAATCTTCTTTAAATTCAGTAGCCAAGCGAATTGCATGCTCAATATCTAAAACATTATTGTAACTTAATTCTTTGCCATGAAAACACTTCATATTTGCAATAGAGCATACTTTATTCTCTTTTTGTAAATCAGAAATACGGTAAAATGCTGCATTTTGATGAGGATTTTCACCATATCTTAACGATTGTTGTTTTGTTAAAGAAAGAGTTACGTTATCAGGAAGGGTTAAAATGGAATTTACGTTTTCCGTTCTAACGGGTCCAATTTTTGAAGATAATTCGTTTTCTAATTCAAATTTGTTTTCTAGCGTTGCAGAAATGATTTCGTCGTAAGAAGCCGTTTCTCTAAAAGCCTTAACTGCCAATTGTTTTCTTAGACTTAATGTCGTATTTCCCTGATTTTCAGAGACTACTTTCATAAAATATTCGTAATCAGCAGAGTCACATAAAACAGAAACAGAAGCATGATTTTTGGCAGCCGCCCTTAGTAAGCTAACACCACCTATATCAATATTTTCAACTAATTCTGTTGTTGTTGCCCCTTTTGCCAACGTCTTTTGAAATGGGTACAAATTACAGATAACAATATCAAAGGGTTTAATGTCATGATCTTTCATGTCTTTTGCATCAGAATCCAAAAGTTCTCTTCCCAAAATGCCACCAAAGACTTTTGGGTGTAATGTTTTCACACGGCCACCTAATATTTCAGGAAAATTTGTAATGGAATCAATGGTAGAACAGGAAAAACCTAAATTTATGATGGCATTGTATGTCGAAGACGTTCCTACAAGCTCACAATCCCATTTTGTTAAAAGCTCACAAAGTTCTTTTAACCCCGATTTATCAGACAAAGATAAAAGAGCTCTGCGTACCGGAATCAAATTTTTAACTTCAATAGAGGGGATATTTTGATGGCTCACGTGCGTCTCCAAAATAAGGGATTATTAATACTCTGAAATCACTATATTATTTTTAAATAAATCCTATTTCATGCCCTTTATAATAAAATGACATAAACAAGCAAATTGTTGATAACACTGGCCATACAAAAAATAAATATCTAAAATTAAGAATAGCTATTCCGATGTAAAAAGAGAATAAAATATTTATCAAGGGTAATTATATGAAGATAACGTTTTTAAAAAAATTTAATTTTAAAATTATACTCATTACTGTTTTCTTACTTAGTTTTACAAAAACAGCTGATGCTAATTCATGTAAAAGTTTAATTGATAATAAAATATTTATCTTTAACCTTAATCATTAAATTAATTTTCTAAATTAGATAAGATTTCGGAGTAAAGATGATTGAATCATTTAAAGATATATCTCTATTCAAAGATTTAAATGACAATCAATTAGAACGTCTTCAAGAAATTTGTTATGAATTAAAACTAAATATTGGAGAAATATTTATTCATGAAGGAAGACTAGAACAAAGATTTTTTATTATTATTGATGGCAGTGTAGAAATTATCAAAAAAAATGGAGATAGATTTTACCCTTTAGCAAAACTAAGTAAAGGTGAAATTGTTGGTGAAATGGTACTTTTTGAAAATGCGGCTCGCTCTGCAAGCGCAAAAGCAATAGAACCTTCAACCGTTTTATGTTTTGATCTTGAAAAAATTAAGAATGATCCAAACTACCTAGATATTTATGCTAAATTTACATCTTTTTTTGGTGAAAAAATCTCAAAAAGACTACGCTACACCAATGAAGTCACAGTTGAGGTTTTAAAAGAGCGTCTTGCTATTGGCAATTTTGCGGTTAATATTATAGCAATTACAACATTATATGCACTTAGTTTACAAATGCTTCAAAAGCTAAAAAGTTATATGTCTAATTCAACTTTAGTTACAATTATAGTTTTAATTATGTTTTGTTACTTTATAATTTCAATGATGCTTAAAAGTGGTTACCCATTAAAAACTTTTGGTATTACAATTGAAAACTGGAGAAAATTAGTCATTGAATCTATTTTATATACGATTCCTTTATTAGTGATTATAATGCTTCTTAAATATATTGTAATTACTTTTAATCCCAAACTTCATCACCTTCCTTTATTTGACCCCATGTCTATTTTTAAAACTTCTGCAGATATCAGCTTAAAAGTATATTTTGCGGCCTTGTTTGGATATATTATTTTTGTTCCCATTCAAGAACTTATTGTAAGAAGTGGCATTCAGTCTGCACTCCAAAAATTTCTAACAGGCTCTAAAACAAAAACTATGTGGTCTTCTATTATTCTCTCTAATATTCTTTTTGCTGGTGGACATTCACATATTAGTGCAGGATTTGCTTTGTCTGTTTTTATCCCTGGTATTTTTTGGGGATGGCTGTTTGCAAAACAAAATTCTCTTATTGGAGTCAGTGTTTCTCATATTTTAATTGGTGTTTGGGGAGCTTTTATAATCGGGTTCGAAAACATTTTTTAGTTATAAAAAATAAATTATTTTTTTTCTTTTCTATTTCTAATTACTTTAATAGGATTACCAGCACAAATAGTCCATTCCATAATATTTTTTGTTACGACAGATCCCATACCAATTACAGAATGATTTCCTATTTTAACATTATCAGCAATACAAACATTTGCACCAATCCAAACATCTTCACCAATTTCTATTCCATGAGATGTGACTGGCTGATCTTTTATGTTACGATTTGGATTCATACCATGATTAAATGCATAAATTTTTGTTCCACTCGCAATTCTTGAGTGCGATGAAATAGAAACACCTTTTACACCACCATCAATAGAAACTCCTGCATTAATACTTACACCATCTGCAATTGTTATTGGTCCATGCAAAAAAACATCCGAAGCAATTGTTACGTTATTTCCAATAATAATATCTCTTCCAGGCTCTGCAAAAATATTTGCGTTTGGGGAAATAAAACAATTGCTCCCAATTTTAACCGTTTCTAGCTCTTGTAAAGCAGATTGAATTTCATCTTGCCAAGCCTTTGCCCAAATTAAATGTTTTGGTTTTAATGAGTAATAAAGCCATGGCATATAACAAAGTCGCTTTTTATGTTGTTCAATAAACTTTTCCACTCATTTTACCTATAATGTTTTTAATTCTATTTTTTTATAACTGATCATGGTTCTGCGAGCATCAAATAAACTTTTATAACTTTCATATCGGATTCGAAGTTTTTCGGTTTCTGCTCGAGAATTTACAATTTTTTCTAGCAATTCGATATATTCCATATCTGCTTCTGCCAACCGCTTTAATCGTGCCTCGGGAATTTTTTCGCCTGTTAACTCAATACGATTCATGATTTTTGCACGAATAGATGTACGAAGAAGTTCTAGGCGCTCTGCCTCTTTTCTTTTTTCTACATATTCAAGGCCAATTTTATTTGCGAGTTGTATAATTTCTTCTAAGCCCATTTCTTTTATGGGAGTCACAGGCTGATTTGAAGAAAAGTTTTTTTGTATATTTTCGTCTGACAAAAGACCACCTTTAATAAAAAGCTTATTTTGATAACGTAACACTCATTTCTAACATACGAGCCAAAGCTTGTTTTGCAAGAGTACGATCAGGCTCCTGAACTGTAATTACATTTTTTGGCGTACCTGCTTTAATTTGCTCTAAAGCCCAAGTTAAATGAGGAAGATCAATACGATTCATTGTTCCACAAAGACACATAAAAGGATTTATACTTACTATGGTTTTATCTGGGTTTTCTTTGGCAATTCGATTTACTAAATTTAATTCGGTACCAACAGCCCACTTACTTCCAGCTGGACTCGCTGCAATTGTTTTTACAATAAAATCGGTAGAACCAGCACAATCGGATTTATCCACGACTTCCATGGAACATTCAGGATGCGAAATAATTTTAAATTCAGGATCTTTTGCACGAATGGTATCAATTTGTTTTGAACTAAACATCATGTGAACAGGACAGCACCCCTGCCATAACATGACTTTTGTATTTAAAATATTTTCTTTTTCCAAACCGCCATAAGGTTTTTTAGGGTTCCATAAATTCATAGATTCCAATGGAATTCCAAGCTTTTTCGCCGTATTTCTTCCTAAATGTTGATCTGGATAGAAAAAAAGTATTTTTCTTTCTTTCAAAGCCCAATCCACAATTTTTCCAGCATTCGAACTGGTGCAAATCACACCACCTTTTTTAGCAACAAAAGCTTTTAGTGCTGCAGTAGAATTTACATAAGTAACAGGCATAATACTTTCATGACCAACAACTTCAACCAGTTGTTCCCATGCCTCAATGACATCATCTGCATCAGCCATGTCAGCCATGTCGCAACCAGCACCTAAGTCCGGAAGTACAACAACTTGATTTCCTGTTTTTAATATATCTGCACCTTCAGCCATAAAATGAACGCCGCAAAAAACAATATAATCGGCTTCTGTTTGCTGCGCAGCGTATTGAGCTAATTGAAGTGAATCACCACGTACATCACTCAATTCCACAATTTCAGGGCGTTGATAATGATGTGCAAGCACAACAAGTTTTTTTCCAAAAAAACTTCTTACAGATTGAATACGTTCGCGCAATTCTTGCTCTGTTAATGATGGATAGGGAGCAGGAAGTGGTGTTTGGTAAGCAATAGCCATGGTTCAGAATCCTTAAAAAATAATCCTGCACAAATACAGGTCAACTCTTATGACTTGAGCATAACTTCTTCAACATCTCAAGTATTCTTTTTTTCTTTCCGTTTCCTTGATTGATAAAAATAAGGAAATATAGTTCACATACCTGCTAACGCATGAACGCTCAAATTACGAATGAAATTTTAGGAGGATCGCATGGCTCTTACTTCACAAATTAAAACAATTGCCGTCATAGGTGCGGGACAAATGGGAAGTGGCATTGCTCAAGTAGCTGCACAAGCTGGTTTTCAAGTAATAATATGTGACAACCGCAGTGAAGGGTTAAATAAAGCTGTCCAAGGAATTGAAAAAAGCCTCGCAAAATTATTTGAAAAGGGAAAAATAGACGAACATCCTCCAGCTATTTTAGGTAGAATTAAAAAGACAACTCAGTTATCTGACCTTGTTTCTGCTGATTTTATTATAGAAGCCATTCATGAAAATGAAGCTTTAAAAAAAGAAATATTTTCTCAACTTGATAAAATAATGCCCGCTCATGTTACCTTTGCAAGTAACACAAGCAGTTTACCAATTACACGACTTGCTTCTGCCACATTAAGACCTCAGCAATTTATTGGAATGCATTTTATGAATCCTGTTCCTATCATGGGACTTGTTGAAATCATTCGAGGCCATTCGACATCAAATGAAACATATGAAATTACAAAATTACTCTCTGAAAAAATGGGCAAAGTAACAGTTTGTTCTCAAGATTATCCTGGTTTTATTGTAAATCGTATTTTAATGCCTATGATTAATGAAGCGTTTTATACTCTCATGGAAGGCATTGCAAACGCAGAAGATATTGATGCTGGAATGAAACTTGGGACAAATCAACCTATGGGTCCACTTACTTTAGCCGATTTTATAGGCTTAGATACTTGTTACGCTATTATGAAAGTATTACACGATGGTTTGGGTGATAGTAAATACAGACCTTGTCCGTTACTTAAAAAATATGTAGACGCAGGACATTTTGGAAAAAAAACGGGGCAGGGTGTTTATAAGTATTAATGAATAAAGATATAAGAAAATAAAGTTAGCAAAAGATCTTTGGTAAAATATGATTCATTTAACAGAAAAAATAATGTATGATTTAATTCATAAATTTCAAAAAAATATAGCCTTTTTAATTTTTGAAAATACAGTTTATTATTCTGTAAATCATTTTATTCCAAAAACACCAATATCGGCAATTACCACTTTAATTCAAGGAATTCATCATTTTTATCCAGAAAAATCTTTTTTTATACTTCGAAAAAAAATTTATGCATCATATACTGCGACAGAAATGTGTCATGGTATGGTTAAAGTTACTGCCAAAAGATTTTTCACTCCACTCATTCCTAAAGATCATGACATCTCAATTTCTTTTAATTTTCAAGAAATCATTTATCCTATATCCGAAAATACGAAAATGAAATGGCCACAAATACCAGAGCATAAAAATTTAAAAAATATTGAATTTTTAAAATTAACAGAAACAATAGCAAATGATATTTCTTTGCAATCAGAACTCTATCTTTCCGATAGAAAAATTGCTGCTATTTTAGTTTCTAAAGATAATGAAATATTATCAATTGGAATAAATGAAAGCTCTAAAAACAAAGCGAAACACGCAGAAGTAAACTTAATTCAAAATTATTATACTAAATTTAATCAGCCGTTACCTGAGAACTGTCGGATCTTTACAACTTTAAAACCTTGCAAAATGTGTGCAGGAATGATTTGGCATTGCTCAAAAGATATTTCAACAGTAAAAGTATATTATTTAAATGATGATTTAGGTCCTTTTTCTAAAAATACAGTCTTAAATTGTGGTACCTTAGAGCGGCAAAGAGCTGCTCAAAATAGCATAGAATTATCTATGGTGATTGAAGAAAAATTATTTTAAATTCATATATTTAAATATTGTAATAAATAATCTAACTTGCATAAAATTTAAATAACTTATAAAAGAGTTTTTTATTTGAGTATTCTTCTTGCGCAACTGTAATTTTACGGAAACGGATTTTTATTTTGAATGATAGTAACTTGCAACAAATTATTCATCCCTCTTTATTAAAAAGAAAAATCATTCATTTTGATCTTGATGCTTTTTTTGCTGCTGTTGAAATAAGAGATAACCCTCGTTTAAAAGGACAACCTCTTATTATTGGTGGCATGCCCAATGAAAGAGGAGTTGTTGCCACAGCTTCTTATGAAGCACGAAAGTTTGGCATTCATTCTGCCATGTCTTCCGCTCAAGCAAAAAAACTTTGCCCTCAAGCTATTTTTTTAAAACCAAGATTCGATGCTTATTCTAGTGCATCTGCCGAAGTTTTTAAAATATTAACAAATTATTGCTCCATAATAGAGCCTATGTCTTTAGATGAAGCCTACTTAGACGTAACAAACATCTCTCACCAAACTTCGGCTACTAAAATTGCTGAAAATATAAGACACGAAATATTTCTTAAAACAAAATTAACCGCTTCAGCAGGAATTGCTCCTAATAAAATGATTGCAAAAATTGCTTCCGATCTAAATAAACCGAATGGATTTGCTGTTATTAAACCCCAATTTTGTTTTCCCTTTATGCAAACTCTTCCCCTAAAAAAAGTTCCCTTTATTGGTCCTGTTACTTCAAGAAAATTTGCAAGTCATAATTTGTTTACTTGTTCTGATGTATTTCGTATTGGTAAAAATTATATTATTGAAAATTTTGGTCCAAATGCCGAATGGGTTTATGACAAAGCTTGTGGCATTGATGAATCGGAAGTCATTACAACCCATGTAAGAAAATCATACGGTGAAGAAGAAACATTTATCAAAGACATTATAAATTATTCTGATAAAATAAATATGCTTAAAAAAATGGTTGCAAGTTTAAGCGAATATTTATTAAAGAAAAATATCTCATTTAAAACTGTAACAATTAAAATTAAATATTCAAATTTTACAGTGAAAACAAAATCAAAAAGTTTTCCCTTATATTTTTTTGAAAAAAATATTCTTGAGAAAATATCTTTACAATTATTAGAAGAAATGAATTGTGAAAAAGTACCATTGCGATTAATGGGTGTTTCGGTTTCAAATGTAATTAATAAAAAAGATTTGCAGCAAGAAACTTTGTTTGGGGATTATATTTAATTACCTTTTTAACTCTTCCATCCATTTATCTGACTCAATATAATATTGAACCGCCTTCGCATATCCACCTGATTTTTTCCAATCTGCAAAAAAAGAATTAAACTCTTTAAGGAGATCTTCATCTTGTTTCCTTATTCCAACAGCAAGATCTTCATAATTTAATTTTTCAGGAATAATATATAATTTTCCTTTATTTTCATTAGACGCCATAAAGGCATAAATCGTATCTTGAACAAAAGCATCGGCTCTTCCTTTTAAAACAGCCGTGAGCATATCGGCATTGGTATCAAATCTTAAAATTTTTGCATTTTTAAGAGATTTTTGTAATACAAAATCACCCGTATTCCCAGTTTTAACCGCTATTTTAACATTTTTTTGATCGAGGTCTGTTAGATTCTTATATTTTTTTTCATCTTTACTTAAAATAACAATTGAATTCCCACTTTTATAAATTATATCGCTAAAATGAATTACTTTTTTTCTTTCTTCTGTAATGGACATTCCACCAGTTATAAATTCACATTTTTTGGATAATAAAGCAGGAAAAACTCCTTCCCATCTCATATCAATCATAGACAATTGAACACCAAGTTTTTTTGAAAACTCTTCAAACATTTTAATATCAAAACCAACCCATTTTCCTTTTGAAGTTTTTACTTCAAAAGGGGCATAGCCTGCAGTTGTACAAACTCTAAGTTCACCATTTTCTTTAATTTCACTTAAAATATTTTTTTCTAATGCATTCAAATTAAACGATAACATCATAAAAATATAAAATATTATTTTTTTTATCATTATTTATTTTCACCTTTAACAATTGAAAAACAATTCTGATTTTCTTTTATTTAAAAATATCCTACATTGATTGAAAAATTAATCTTAATTTCTGAATATAATTTAGTTCTCCGATGAATAATTCACAAATTAAAAACAAAAGACAATTTGGATTCCTTATTTTTAACTCAATTTTTTTAAGTAAACAATTTATATTTAAAAATTTATCATTCTTTTTCTATTTTATAAAAAATGAACTTTCATTTTGTATGATGTAAAAAAAAAAGACAACTTCATCACTTATATATATTTCTACATAAGTGGTAAAGTTGTTTAATATATTAATATTATTGTTTTATATATTGTTTTTTATGTTTTTTTAAAAATATTCTCTATCGACTTCTGTATTAGACTTCTGATATAAATCTTTTGAACTATTCATTTCCCAAAATCTTAAAGAGGAAATAAATATTATAATATTAGGAGGTTATAATGAATTCTACTAACCATAGTTCAAAAAAGGTAACAAATTTTATGAAAGCAAGAGCAAAAAATATAATAGTTGCAGGGGTTTCCATCGCAGCACTATTTGGTGTTGCAAGTGCTGGCATGTTAATTTTATATCCAAACCAAGTAACAAACATAACGCAAAACTTAACCGCACAAGCATCAAATGGGTATTCTCTACCCTCAGCGGTTCCACCAACCCCAAATCCAGATTCTGCTTTTTTAAAGTCTTTTAAAAGAGTCTTTTCAGGAATAGCAAAGGAAAGCCGTCCGGCTCTCGTTTTTATTACTGCTGAAAAAAAAGTAACTGTTAGACAAAATGAAATGCCGTTTCCAGAAGATTTCTTTTTCCCATTTATGCCTCCTCAATTCAAAGGTCCAAACGGACAACAAAGAGAAAAAAGACAATCCGTTGAAACAGATGGCGGTTCTGGTTTTATTGTTGATTTAAAAAATGGTTATATCATTACAAATAACCATGTTATTGAAGGCGCTGATAAAATTACAGTAACAACCTATGATAATCGTAAATATAAAGCAAAAGTTGTTGGAACTGCTAAAAATGTAGATATTTCAGTACTTAAATTGGAAGACTTTAAACCTTCGAATGAATTGAAACAAGTTAGCTTAGCAAATTCAGATGAAGTTGAAGTTGGTGATTGGGCTATTGCACTTGGTGCGCCGTTTGAACTTCCACAAACATTAACAATGGGTGTTGTAAGTGCTGTACAAAGATCAAGCGATACCTTAGGAATCACGGGAGCAAATAGTTTTATCCAAACTGATGCAGCGATCAATCCTGGTAACTCTGGTGGACCTCTTGTTAACTTAGATGGTCAAGTTATTGGAATGAACACTGCTATTTATTCTAAAAATGGAACAAGTGTTGGAATTGGTTTTGCCATTCCTTCAAATACAATTCGCCTTGTTGCCGATTCCATCATTAATAATGGTAAATTTAGACAAGTTTATTTAGGTGTAGAAATGTATGACCTAAATAAATTCGGTCCTGCTGCCATGAAAGAAATGAAGATAGATCCAAATACCGAAGGCGCTCTAGTAATGAGGGCTGTTCCAAAAAGTCCAGCAGCCATTGCGGGATTAAAGCCTTATGATATTATTCAAAGCGTTAATAATAAGGCTGTTAAATCAAGCATAGATATTCAACGCCAAATTATTTTCTTAAAACCAGGAACTGAAATTAAGCTTGGAATCTTACGCGAAGGCAAAACAATCCAATTAACTGCAAAAGTAGCGGAATTACCAGGTAAAACTGATCAAAATGAAATAAATTCAGACGATGATGCAAACGATTCAAAACAAGAAAAAACACAGGCATCTAATTATGGATTAATGTTATCAAATAAATCGACTGGTGATAAAGGTGTTTTAATTGCTGGTGTTCAAAATGGAAGCCCTGCTGCACAATCTGGATTAAGAAAAGGCGATGTGATACTTAAAGTAAATAAACAGTCTGTATCTTCTCCTAAAGATGTAGAAGAGATACTAAAGAAATCTAAGAAGTCTGGTGAAAACTCACCAATATTCTTACTCGTTGCCAGAGACGATGGTTCTAGTTTAGCTGTAATCCTTCCTCCAAATAGTTAAGGTTACAACACTTTAAAGGAAATAAATTTGGTTTTTGTAAGGCAAGATGAGCAATTAAGAATAATCGGAATTCACCTTGCAGGAACGAATACAAAAAAATCTGCGGTAGTAAGAACATCTGTTTTACTATCGCGGATTCTTTCTGGTCTACCTAAAAGCAATGAACATAATATTTTTAAAGAAACAATAAATTCTTACTTTCCAAAATTACCTGTTGAACCTAACGAAACAGGGCATCAATGGAGAAATTGCCTCTCTCCCTTATTTTGGGAAGCGTTCACTCCAGATATCGGAGCTACTTCTTACCAAGATTCAGATAAAAGATTAATTCAATCCATTAGCGACCATGGTGGAGCAAATATTTTTTGTATAGATGCCCCACTTACATTACCACCATGTGTAACTTGTACGTTAATTTGTCCTGGAACTATGGATTGTCCTACGAATGCAGTTTCTCTTATGCGAAAAGAATGGGAACTTAGTAAAAAAACATTTAAAAAAGTTCGTATCCCTCAACCCTATGTAGACCGCTATTTTGAAATTTTTGCACGAAATCATTTCGAAAAAAATCTTCTTTCAAGTGGTCTAGAGTTTGAAGCTGTTCTTTCTAGTGGCAAAGCTCCTTTAACAGCAAGATCAATTCGAATAGCTCGTGAATTACAGTCACTTTATCCTCATGCACTCATTTTAGAAACAAATTCACAAGCAAGTACTGTTGGATGGGGCTCAATATGTGGTGTAGAAAATGCTCGATTTGATTCCTATAAAAGCATTTCTCTTGGCGCAAAACAACGCCATGGAATCATAAAAAATCTTGAAAAATTTCGTTATGCTGTACGAAGTGCAGGAATACATGAATCTCTTTTAAAAGAAATTCCAAATGATCTTGAAGTCTTTTTAGCTGCTATGTCTGCACAAAGCGCTTGGGGATTACTTGCAGGTTTGATAGTAATAAATTCTGAATTTCTTACACTCGATGTACATTCTCCTTTTAGAGGATGGCCTTGTATTCCAAAAGGAATTATTACAAATGCAGGAACCCAAATATCTGAATAAAATAAGTGGCTGGATACTTACGGACGGAAAGTGGCATCCCACAGAAGAATGGTGGCATATTAATGCCATATATGATTTAAAAGAAGAAGGTTACCCAATTTTACAATCTAAAGAAACAAAAGAAATTTTAAAAGAAGGTGATGAATCTAAAATTCGAGATCATTTAGCGGCTCTTGGATTTATTAAAATATCGCGTAGCCAAATAGATGGAATTAAATTAAACATCACACAATTAGTTACTTTACAAAATTTATTAAGTCTTTGTAACCCGGATGATGAAATTGGAATACTTGGAAGTAATGGCGTTTTAAAATTTATTCGTATTTCAAGAATAATGAAATTAAAAAATCCAAACGCCCTTTTTGACTAAATATATTATATCAATTTTTTTCATTAAGTTTTACTAATTTTAAATGATTTTCTACTAATCCAATATTTTTCTTAATCAAATAAAAATCTTTTATTAAAATAAATGACTTATTATTAATATTTATAAACAAATCATTATTTATTTTTACTTTTTTATATTTTGGATTATTTAAATCGGAAATATCAATTTCTTTAAATTCATCATTTATTTTATTTGCATTAAAAAGATTAAAGGAATGATTTAAAATTTTAAATGTTTTAAATTCACTGTTCGTAATATTAAAGACAAATGACTCTATGAATTCATTTTCTTTATTATCAAAATGATTTTGTATCATATTTAAAATTGTACTATCAATTGTTAAATAATCTCCAACCTGAATTTCTAAATGCCTATATTTTGAAGAGTCAAACCATTTATCAATAATAACTATAAATTCGTTATTTTTATCGTCAAAAATAGACATTTTTAAATGATTTTCAATACCTCTTTTTTCTGATATTTTATCAAATTTTAAAGATGTTATTTTATTACTTTGATCATTAATTAAAATAAAATCATTTTCTTCATTTATATCTTCATTTTCAATTTTTAAAAAATATTTATTGTTTTCTGAATCTTTATTCATATTGATAAGATACATATCTGATTGAGTTCCCCCATTCAGAATAGGGTATTTAGAAATATCCTTATTATCAATTTTTTTATTTAAATAAATTGATAATAAATCTTTTCCAGCTTTTCCATGTAAAATATCGTATCCGCCATTACCAGAAATACTATTATCTTCTTTATTTCCCATAATTTTTTCTGATTTATCTGATCCAATTATATTATTAAATTTATATTCAATTGAAGATATATCATTCATATTAATAAATTCATTTTTTATTTTCAAAGTATTAATTGGCACTAATTGATTTGAATTTATATCATCAGAGTAAAGAGAGTTTTGACTAGAAATAAAAATATTTCCTTTCAAATCGGAGATATAAATATGCTGATAATATTCACCATTAAAATAATTATTTATTTTTATTGATTCTACAAAGACATTATTTTCAATATAACCTAAAATTAAATGAGAACCTTCTTTTTTAGAAAATAAATTTTTAATATCTGTCATAATAGCATCTAAATTTTCTGAAGGATTTAGATTGAAAAGCGGATCATCATTATCAATTATTTTAATATTATTTTTTTCGATGTCGCTTTGTAAAACAACATAAATATCCTTTCCTGAACCACCTTTTAAGAAATCACTACCTTTACCAGGATATATAATGTCGTTTCCTTCGTGTCCGTATATTTCATCATTTCCTAAGAGTCCATATATTATATTGTCTTTTTCATCTCCGTGAATAATATCATTTAAAGGTGAGCCAATTACATTTTCAATATTTTTAAAAACTGGAAAATCTTGAGAAGTAAATTTTTCATTAAGAGAAATATTTAATTTACCATTATGATCTGGTTTAAAATTATTAAATGTTATCGTATCAATTCCTGCTTTACCATCAATAATTCCATTTGATTTGAAATTTTTATTTTTACCTTTAACCACATCAAAAAATTCAAAAATATCTTCTTTTTCACCACCCATTATATGAACAAGATAAGAAGATGGATGGATATTAAATAAATTAATTGAAGAAGGATCGCCTATAATAGAATGAATCATATCTCCATGCTTGCCTTGATCACCAAACCCAACAAAATATAAATTTGCTTTTCTAATTTCTGGAATTTGACTTGAATTTGAATTTGCAAAGATTTCTTTCATAGAAAATGTTTTATTAACAGAAGGGCAAGGAATAGTATCATTGCCATATCTTGTAAATAGACCTCCCTCTTTAGCTTTAATTACTGTATTTTTTAATTGTAAATGTTGAGAATATTGATTTATAGCATTGCTATGCAATTGCTGTAAATTTATTTTTTCATTTTGAGATGTTTCAACAGGGGTATAAATATTATTTGTTAAACACAAATGCATCTCAGATTCCAATTTTTCACCTGGCGTAGATGTTGGATAATCAAATTCACCATCATAATTATGAAAACCACCTGAGACTTCGTAATCTGTATAAGGTAAAAATACTTTTATTTCAGGATAAATAATTTTATTAAAAAAGAACAATCCACTTGCATTTGGATTTGCTAAAAATTTATTATTATTCGATTCTAAAATGCCTGGAATAATTTTATTATGAAATGAATACTCAAGCTCACTTACATTATATTTCGGATCAAACTCTTTTTTATATGCTCCAAAAAAATCAAAAATAGAATTCATCACAACTTCGGTTTCATTAAAACCAAGCTCTCTTAAACGCTGTGAAGTTCTTACAGAATTATAAGTTCCTTGAGCAAACATAATTGAAAATGCAATGGATGTACCTATAGGTCCTACCTTTGCTGAAATTGGTAATAAGATAGCAGTTGCTAAAGATGTTGTACCTGTTGCAATTGAAAAAGAACCATTTACAAGTAAATCTTGTTTTATTCTTATATCATCAACTAAATTCGATTTTTTTATTAAATCATCACCCTTATAAATATCAATAGCTGCTGCAGCAAAATTTATTACAACCTGCAATGAGCCTAGATTATGAAATGTCTTAGGATGTTTTGACCAATACGATTTCATTCCTATATTTCTAATTAAATCTAATGCTAAATCAGTTTGATTAAATACAAAACTGGAGGAATCAATAACAGCATTTTTAACATCACCACTTTCAATTGAATCTTTAATTTGATTTAATGTATTAGGCATTAAAACAAAATTCATAAATACATTATATTTATTTGCAAAGGATGAAAATTTTTTAATTCCACTATAAGTATAATTTGAGAATTTCTTAAAATTAGATTGTTTTGAATTTAAATTTGAGTTGAAATTATTTATATTATTAAATTGATCAACTTGATCTTTCGCACCTACTACTAATGGTCTTAATGACTCTGTTTTAAAAATATTTTTTGCAATTCCATTATAAGCTAAATGAAAAACATCCCTTGTTTCTCTACCAAACGCATTTTTAAATTTATTAACCTTATTTAGAAATTGATTATCAATATAATTAGAATTGTTAAAATCAAAAACAAGCCTAGAAAATTCGTCGACCATTTTTTTATTTGTTGTATCTAAATTTTCATAATTATTTATATCATCAATAAACTTTTCTCTATCAAATACGTATATTTTTTTAGTTTTTTGAGAAAAAAACAATGGTTTCTTAAACATATCAGACTTTATTATTTTTTCTGGAAAATAGTATGCAAAAATACCGGGCATTGGATTTGGAATATTCCAAGGTTGTTTGTCTGTTTTTACTGAAATTACTTTTAAATATCTTTCTGATATTTTCTGTTTAATGCTCGCATCTTTCTCTCTAAAACCAAAATAACCATTACGTAAAATAATTTTTTTAACTATTCTTCTATCAAATTCTGCAGAAATATCAAATTGATCAAAAAAACTAAATATATTTTTTATTTTAACAAGATCATTTGTGTCTTTTGATAAGTTCAAAAAAATATTTTCTGAACTTACAGAAGAAGGATCATAATTATTATTTTGGATTTTTAAATGTATCTCTTTTAAATGAGTTGAAACAAACGTTATAAAAGAAATAGAATCATTGCTATTTAATAATAATTGTTTTGCTTTATTTATAAAGTCTAAATTTTTAGTAAATATTTCAGAGTTTGCTTTCGGAAATATTTCTTCTAATGTATTTAGATAAATTTCTTTATAATAAAGTTCTTTAGATTTATTTAATGATACATTTTTTTTACCCCAATCATTCTTAAGACTACTTACAATCTCATTTGAATCCATATTTGGATTTTGCATCAAATAATCATATATTTTTTGCCAAACTCGAATTTGTGTTTTTTTTCTGGAAAGGTCTACAAGTTGTTCATATCTATCTATTAACTTTTCTGTATAGGTAATCGATTCAGCGGAGTCTGATTCACCATCAGAAATTTTAGCTTCTAAAGATTTTTCAGCAGGATCATCAAAATTAAAATGATTTTCAATATAATGATCGGCCGCTTGTGAAGTTGTTACACCTAAAATGGTAGCACCAGCTCCTAATATTGCTGTATTTGGCTCGTTTCCTAATAATGGACTAGAAATAAACATCAAAGCTTGACCTGCTGTAATTAAAGTATCTCCAGCAGAACGTGTTAAAATCCAATTTCTGTTACTTTTATAAAAAACTTCAATTATTTTTTTAGTACCTAATATTTTTTGTTTTGATTTTGAATCTAAGTTAGATTTTTCGACTTCATTCCAATAATTACTATTTCTAAATTCTTCTAACCAAGCATTTAGGCTTTTTACTTCCTTTATATTTTCTTTAAATTGAGAAAGGCCAGCAATAACCATTTGCGCTTGTCCAGCAGCTAACAAAACATTTCCAAATGTTCCTATTGTTCCTGCAATATCTTTAAAAGAATCTATTTTTAATAAATCACCACTATAATTCTTTGCTTTCAATTCGATCAACTCAGTTAATGTTTTTCCTTCTAAAGCAAGCATTCCATAATACATGTATGCTAAACCACTTTTAATATTTGGTAAAATTGTATATGATTCAAAATACTTTGATAATGAATCATTCAAACTATTTTGGAATTTATATAAGTCATTAATATTTGATATAACAACTTCTCTCTCAGTATGCGGAAGCTTTGAAATAGTATCTAAGGCATTTAATTTTTCAAACGTTTTTTTAAATTTATTTAAATTAGGATGCTTTAAAGTATTTTGATTTGAAAAATTTCTATTTTGCTTTTCAATCATGAAAGCCAATTCTTTAAATAAATTATTTAGATCATTTGGCTTTTGAATTTTATTTGTCTTAAAAAATTCATTTATTTTATTTAAAAATTCTAATTTAAAATTTGAATTCTCTGCAGATATTTTAGTTAAATTTTCAATACTAGAATCATTGACAGAACTTTGATTAATAGAGTCATTTAAGTTTGATTTTAAATTTAAATCTAACTCAATATTCTTAATAATCTCTTTTCTAATATTTTGTATATTCTCTACACTCTCAGAATATTCTTGTCCTACATCTTTAAATTCTTGATTTGCTCCTTCATATCCAATAAACACAGCCCCACCAAATAACATATATATTTGAGATTTTAATGTTAATTCAATATATTTAGGCAAACCAGAGTTTTCTAATGCAAAAGCGAGATCATCAGCACCATCAATTACAAGTGCTCTACTTTTTATATCTGTTTTTAAACTTAAAACATTATTATGTGAATCACGTCCTCTCATTTTTCTCAGTAAAAATTTAACTGTTTTCGCCTTCTTCATAATAAAAGAATTGCCATTATAAACAGTTTTAATATCATCAATATTTTTATAAATATCAATTTTTCCCGTTGATAAATCTGTAACTTTTATTTTATTACGAGACTTATATTCTAATTTAATATTAAAATCATTTTCAAGCTGAAGAATATCATCAGATTTTTTTGTAATAATTTCTTCATTTAATTTATTTTCTAATTCTTCTAAAGATTTTTTTGAAATATTTATATCGTGAATTTTTTGATCAACATAAATTGTTGCATAAAGATCCCAGTAGTCATTCGCTGGGTCTTTCTTAATTTCAATATTATATTCATCATACATAATATGAAAATCTATTATTTTTTTTTGTTCTAATTCTATTTGATTAAAATCTTTCAAATTATCTTCTTCATTATATTTTAATAAATCTTCAGCAAAGTCATTTGAGCTTCTTAATGAATTTATATTTGAATCTTTTATTGGATCATTGCTATTTTTTTCATTTTTGTGACATCCTACATTTAGTAAAATTAAAGACAAAAATGAAACAGAAATAATATTATTTATTGGAAAAAGCTTCATGAAAGTTCCTTTTAATAACAAAAAATACTTCAAATTCAAGAAAATATGAAGAATTCATTTTTTATGAAAGCTATATTAATGGAGTAAATATAAATTAATTTTTTATAGATAATGAAATCCATTATCAAAAAAAACTTCTATACTTTAAATTTTTCAAAAACAATGGATTTACTAATTCATAAAAATTTTTTATAAAAGTAAGATATATTAAAAATATTTAACTAATATAGATAACCAAAAATTATTTTTTAATTGAAATTGCCTCTAATATAGGACAATCAGGATGATCATTTCCTTGACAATGATCAACTAAATTTTCTAATGAATTTTTCATCATCTTTAATTCTGCTATTTTGTGATTTAATTTTTCAATATGAGCCATAGCAAGTTTTTTTACATCAAAACTTGATCGTTTTTTATTACGCCATAAATTTAAAAGCTTTTTGATTTCTTCCAATGAAAATCCTAGTTCTCTAGCCTGCTTTATAAAAATTAAATTATGAATGTCTATTTCATTATATAAGCGATACCCAGAATCAGAGCGTTTTACCTTAACTAGAACTCCAATAGTTTCATAGTGCCGAATCATTTTTGAATGAATACCAGATATTTTAGAAGCTTCACCAATATTAAAATGCTTTTCACTTTTATTGTTAAAAATATTTTTCATTGTTTAATAAACTCTTGTGCTGAATTTTTAATTTCGATTTCCATGTTCTTAATAATAATGCATTTCCTATAACACTGACACTACTAAAAGCCATTGCAAGCCCAGCGAGCATAGGATTTAAAAGCCCAGCAGCCGCAAGAGGAATTCCTATAATATTGTAAATAAAAGCCCAGAAAAGGTTTTGTTTTATTTTGTTATATGTTTTTCTAGATATATCTATACTATCAAATATTAATTTTGGATCATTATTCATTAATGCAATACCAGAAGCTTGAATGGCAGCATCCGTGCCTGATCCCATAGAAATTCCGATATCAGCCACTGCTAAAGCAGGTGCGTCATTTATGCCATCTCCAACCATTGCTACTTTAGTGTTATGAGATTTCAATTCATTTATGATTTGAGCTTTTTCATTTGGTAAAATATTAGAAAAAACTTGATCAATATTAAGCTGTTTTGCTATGAAATTTGCACTACCTTTATTATCACCACTAATCATTACTGTTTTAATTCCAATCGATTTTAGTGAGTCTATTGTTAATTTAGCATTTTCTTTAATTGTATCTCTAAAAAAGTAGATGCTTCTTAAAATATAATTTTCATTATTTTTTTCAATTAAATAAGAAACACTCGCACCTTCATTTGATAACTTATCTACCTCAAGTAAATATTCACTATCTAAATGTATATTAAAATCATTTAAAAAACGATTACTTCCTAAATAATATTCTTTATTTTGAATTAATGCAAAAACACCTTTTCCATGAATAGACTGAATTTTTTCTATTTTTAAGGGAATTACATTATGTTCTTTTCCAAATTGCAGAATGGATTTTGCTAATGGATGCTCACTTCCTGATTGAATTGAAACTACTATTTTTAAATTTTCAATATCATCACTATGAAGAGAAATCACTTTTATAAGTTTTGGTTTTCCGATTGTTAAAGTTCCCGTTTTATCAAAGGCTACTATTTTAACAGAATGTGCAACTTCAAGAGATTCAGCATCTTTTATTAATATTCCTTGTTTTGCAGCCATACCAGTTCCAACCATTATGGATGTTGGAGTTGCTAAGCCTAAAGCACATGGACATGCTATAACCAATACAGCAATTGCTTTAAATATAGAATCTTCCCAATTTCCTGTAAGTAAACCCGAAATTAAAAAAGTTAATAATCCAATAATAACTACAATTGGAACAAATATAGAACTTACTTTATCAACAAGCTTTTGAATAGGTGCTTTTTTTGCTTGCGCATCTTCTACAAGTCGAATAATTTTTGAAAGCAAAGTTTCTTTACCAACTGCAAGTGTAGTTACTTTAATAAATCCACTTCCATTCATACTTCCTGCAGTTACTAAATCGCCGATGGATTTTTCAATTGGTAAACTTTCTCCTGTTATTAAAGATTCATCAACTTGGCTTTCCCCTTCAATTATTTTTCCATCAATTGGAATTTTTTCACCTGGTTTTACGTAAACAATATCGCCTATAATAACTTCAGATGTTAATATATAAATTTCTTGTTGATTTCGATATACTAAGGCTTTTTCCGGCCTAAGAGAATTCAAAGACTCAAGAGCTGATGTTGTCCGCTTTTTTGCTCTAACTTCTAACCACTTTCCAAACAAGACAAGCGTAATAATAACAGCAGAACTTTCAAAATAAATATGGGCTTGTCCATTTATTATTAAATCTGAATGAAATATGAATTGATATAAACTCATCCCATATGCTGCAGAAGTACCAATAGATACTAATAAGTCCATATTAGAACTTTTTGATAATAAAGCTTTTAAAGCAGATATATAAAATCTTTTTCCAAAATAAAATTGGATAATTGTGGCTAAAATCAGTTGAAGCCAAATATTTAATTCATAATGAATAGAGAACAACATTAATACCATAGGAATTAAAAGCGGCAAAGTAATTAACATTGCCACAACCAATTTCAATGTTTCGTTGTTTAATATATTAGATTTTTCATATTTTTTTTTTACATTTATTTCATCAATATTATCTTCAATTAATTGAGCTTTATAACCCAAATTATCTATTGTAGATAAAATCTCGTCTAGAGTAATGCTATTATTATACTTAACTTTGGCTTTTTCTGTGGCTAAATTAACAGAAGCTTCCAAGACTCCAGATTTTGCTTTCAATGCTTTTTCTACATGATTTACACAAGAAGCACAGCTCATTCCGCTTATAGAAATACTCATTTCTTTCGCATTTTCATAAGAAATAAGTGGATCTCTTGAGTTTTTATTCAACTTTATCAATGCATTAAAAAACATAGGGCCCCCCTTTGAATCCTAAAAGGAAAGCATACACCTTCCCATCATGGGAAGGTCAAGACCTTTTTTAAAATTAATTTATATTTTTTTAATATGAATCAAATTTAAGAACTTTGTTTTTAAATTTGATTCATATTATAATTAAAAATAACGATTAAATAAAAATACCTTTCGTTTTATAAGTGTTTATAAGAAAAACACAAATATTAAGCTATTCATTAATTTATTTATAAAATTATAAAAAAAAGTTGACTAATATTCTTTTTTATAATAACTGTGAATTGAAATCATCCTAGTAGATCTTTTTTAAAATAATATAAATAATAGTAACTTCTATATTTATATTAATAATTTACAATTTAATATTTATTATAATTTTCTCTGCCCTAATTATTTTTTAAAATTTGATACTTCTATAAAAAGTTAGGAAATATTATGACAAAAAAAATCTTTAAAGGTGTTATACTTTCATGCCTAATTTCTTCTTGCGGTGTTGTAGATAAGAAAAATAATGAAAAACAAATTGATGATGCAAATATAATCAATTATAGCTCTTTAGATAATCATCAAATTGAATCTCATTCCAGTATTATCGGAAAAGGATTCAGCTCAATTGATAAAACGATAAAAAATAGTTGCCTTGAAAATACATATCACGAATTCATACCTAATGGAAAATCACAGGTATCATTTTTTAATAATTTATCCTCACAGGATTTAAATGAAAAATTAAATATAAATACGAACGGAAAAATTCATGGACCACAAGGTGAAGTCTCAATTGATTCAAGTTATCTACAAATGTTGGATACAAATGATTCAAGTTCTACAGTAACTCTAATTGCAAATGTTACAAATGGAAAAAATATTTTAAAGAAAACTGATTCGTCTATACCTGGTTATAAAATAAATGATTTTTATAAATCTATTTTTGATAAAACAAAGTCTGAATTTATAAAAGTATGTGGAGATGAAATTATTGAATCTCAAAAACTATCTGCTTTTCTTGTCATAACTGCAAGGATGGATTTTAAAAATAAAGCATCAAAGGATGCTTTTGAATCAACAATAGGAGCAAATAAAAACATATTTGAAGAAATTGGTGCTAATAATTCAACATCATTCAGTAATATTGATGATAAAATTAAAAAATCTATAAAAATAACAATTTCAGGAACGCAACTTGGTGGAGATTTTAAGCAATTGCAATCAATTCTTAAAAAAAATGTTTGTAACTTAAATCAAATAGAGCAATGTAATCAAATTTTTGAAACAATTAACAATTATTTTTCAAATGAATTTTTAACACAATTAGACTCAAATAACGAAAGTGTATGGGTAACGTCCGAAATTAAATCTACTCCATATTCAAAAATATTAATATTAAATGAAAAAGGGGAGTATTATAGTGATCATTTTAATTTTGGTCTAGACTATACTAAATTTTCAAAAAATCTTTCTAATATTAAAGAAACGAGTTCTAGTATCTATACTAAAGTAAAATTAGTATTAGAGCATGAACAATCAAAACATTTATCGCAAAATGAGTTAAACTATTACAACCAAAATTTAAATAATGCTCAAAATAATGTCAAAACTATTGACGAATATTTTTCTGATTGCAATAGCTCACATAATCTTCATAATTGCATTTCAAAATATAATACTTTTTCAAGCGATTATTTTTCTCCAATAGATGAATCATTAAAAAACTTATCTATTGGTGAGCATGTAGCAACTTATAACTCGGGCATAGAAATGTTTGCAATTAATAATGCATCATTCATAAAAAAAGATATTGACAATCATATTTTTAAAAACGATAAAAAATTACGCTTTATTTTATTAGACAAAGATAATTATGAAATAAATGATGAAACAATGGAGTTACATTGCCGTAAGGATTATAAGTCAAAAATTAAAAATGTTAATATTGGAATTTGGTTATCAAATTTTATAAATCAATGGCCAACTGTTTACACGCTAATAGACAAGGCAATTAATGATGAATATCAAACTTTAGATGTTATTTGGAATAGAAAAGATTCAGATATTACTGCTTCACAAATAATAGAACATTGTGGACAAAATAATAAATTATTTTCTCTTACTGAATTTAATTCAAATATTAAAAAAGTGGTCATTTGGGAGAATGACTTATGAAAATATTTTATTTCTTAAACCTTATCTTTTTATGTATAATTTATATTAATAAATCTTACTCATATTCTTATGATTTTAAGGATAACCAAGAAATCTCTTCAGGAAAAAGACATACTTGTAGCTTAAAAATGGGGGAGGTTTTTTGCTGGGGAGATAATTTAAACTATCAATTAGGTAGCCTTGGCAACGATTCAAATATTCCTAGAAGAGTTCCTAATATTATAGATGCAATTCATATCTCAGCTGGAGGACAACATAGCTGCGCCGTAAAAAAAACGGGAACTGTTCAGTGCTGGGGAAATAATTCTTTTGGACAAACCGGAGAATCTATTCAAGCAACTAATGTAAAAATAAGCTCTTGGAGAGAAATAGCAAATTTTAAAAATATCAAATCTGTATCTTTAGGAGAAAATCACTCGTGCGCCTTAAATAACTCGGGTGAAGTTTTTTGTTGGGGAGATAATAGTGAAGGTCAATTAGCCTCAAACACAATTGAAGAATCTAGTATACCAATTCAAATACCTCACCTTTCTAAAATTACAATGATCTCATCTGGCAATAATCACACCTGTGCTTTGCATTTAAAAGGTGAAGTTTTTTGTTGGGGAGATAACCGCAGTGGCCAAATTGGAAATAAAAGAATTCAAAATAAAGTATCTGTTAATTTAGTTCAAAATTTAAAAAATGTACGAGAAATATCTGCAGGTGGTTCAACTACCTGTGCTACAACAAAAGATAATTTTGTATTTTGTTGGGGAGACAATAGTTTTTCTCAAGTCGGAATAGAAAATTCACTTGAAAATAAAAATGCAAAAATATTAATGCCAACTAAAATGGAAACTCTTCAAGACGTATTAATGGTAAGTGTTGGAGAAAATCATGCTTGTGCTTTAATAAATAATGGAACAATTGACTGTTGGGGAAGCAATTCAAACAATAATTTTCAATTAGGAAAAATAACAAAAAGTTCCGTTCATCCAACACCAATTGAAGTTCCAAATATGCTTGATATGAAATTTGTATCGTCTGGAGGGCTACATTCTTGTGGATTAAAATCTAATGGTTCTATTTATTGTTGGGGTAATAATTATCAAGGACAACTTGGCAACGGTAATTTTTCAAATTCAAACGGAAGACCTAATAAAGTAACTCTCACATCTACAGATTCTAAAATTCCAAATCAATTTTTTCTTTCATGTTACTTTTATGATTTAAATAATACAGATAGCGAAAGTGGTGCAGATAAAATTTTATATGAAAATTCTAATTTTTCATTTTATTGGGGTATTGATAATGATTCTGATGCTTCAAAATATTTAACATTAAATGGACACACTGAAGACGGATTTTTTTTAGAAACAAAGTTAACTTATGAAAATGCGATTGAAAGTTGCAATCGGGTAATCTATTTAAAAAATCAATCTTCTAAAAAAAATAATGTTTTTAAACTTTATGATTTTAAAGCTTCATTTCAAGAAAATATACAAATAAAGGAATATCCAATATTATTCACAAATCCAACTAAAAAAAATATTATAAAACGACTTGTGATATTTGGAGATAGCTTATCTGATAATGGAAATTTAAAAGAATTTACTCATTATTTACCTGGAGAACCTTACTTTAAAGGTAGGTTTAGCAATGGATTAGTATGGGGGGATTATTTTAGTTTTATGACAGAATTGCCAATATTAAATTTTGCTTATGGAGGAGCAAAAAGTAGTTCTGATATTAATTTACCCGTATATAAGTTTGTTTCTTATTTAAAATCTGGTGTACGTAATTTAATCACAGGAGGAATGACAAATTACATTAATAGTTATATCAAGCATTATTTAAATTGAAATTCATTCAATAGTAGTCAAATCATACAATCTCCAGAAGAAACTCTTTATATTATTTGGATTGGTGGTAATGATTATTTAGAGAGTATGAACAGTCAAAAAGAATTTACAAAATTAATTGATAATGATTCCTATCAATTTAGTGAAAATATAGTAAATAATATAATGAATAGTATTACAAAACTACAAAAATCTAGTGCGAAAAATTTTTTAGTAATGAGCTTGCCTGATATTGGTATGACACCTGAAGCTATATTAAATAATAACTACAACTTTACATCAGGAAAATTCAAAAAAAAGGAGGATATTTATTATAGATTGTCAGAAATTTCTCAGATACATAATTCTATACTTAAACAAAAAATTGAAGCTCTAAATGCTTATTCGCAAAGATCTCATATTTATTATTTTGATATAAATCCTTTATTATTAAAATTTATAAATCAAAAAAATTTCATTGATGACACTCCATTTAATTACAATCTAACTTATATAAATAGTAATTTTTCATTCCAAGGTTTTGAAAAAAATACAATTCAAATGCCATGTTATAAAGGTGATTTTAAAAGAAACCCAATATGGGGGCAATTTAAATCAAATAAAAATTTATTTTGTATAGAAAAAAAAGATTTAAATTTTACGAAAAGTTTATTTTGGGATAGTGTCCATCCAACAAGCTATACACATTGCTTACTTTCATATGCTGTCCATATGCATTTAGGCAATTTAAACTTAATTAATAAACCAAAACATTCTTTGTTTGATCATAGAAATTTTTGTGAAGCAGGATTTTATGAAAGAAAAGTATATAACTAGGAAAAAATGGCGGGATGGACGGGACTTGAACCCGCGACCTCCGGCGTGACAGGCCAGCGTTGTAACCAACTCTACTACCACCCCACTCATAAGAGCTCCTGTATGCCATAAGGAAAACTTGAATGCAAGCAGGAGAACAAAAAATATCTAAACTCTTTAAAGAATGTTCATAACATGCTAATTTTTAATAAATTTAGTTATTAAAAATTTAAAAAGGATTTGTATGAAAGATATTAAAAATTATATTTTAAGTTATAAAATTAAATATGAGCAAAATCCATTAATATTGTTTTTAAATAATAGCTCATTAGATCCATATAAACGCCTTAGTTTAGCTCCATGTCTTGCTCATTTTGCAATGAGTTTTTCAGACTTAAATAAATTTATTTACAGAAATTTAGAGCAAAAAGATATGTTCCAAGAAATAATTAATGAACACACTTTTGAAGACGAACGACACGCAACCTTATTTATAAAAGATATGAAACAACTTGAATACAACACTCCAAATCTATTTGTTGATACTCTTCAGTTTCTTTGGGGTTCAGACACAATTAAAGTAAGACAAACTACATTCGATCTGATTTCTTTACTTAGCAATAGAAGTTCATTTGAAAAATACGTTATTTTGGAATCTATAGAAAACAATGGCCATATTATTTTTAAAGCTCTTTCCTATGCAGCAGAAGAGTTATCCCTTATTACTGGAAAAAATTATATCTATTTTGGCATGCATCATTTAAATTTAGAAACAGGACATGCTTTAGGAAAAAAAGTTGAATTCTATTCTGAAAAAATTGAAAATTATAGACCGACTTTATCTCAAAAAGAAACTGCATTATATTTAGTAGATTGTGTTTATGATATTTTTAATTTATTTTGGAATAATCTTTATGATTATTCAAATAAATCAACATAATTTAAATTCATTTAATATTAAAAATTATTTTATCCATTTTATTTAAATCAAACCATTTGAAGAATTTATAAAAATTTGATATTTTATAAAAAATATGATAAGTCTAGTTTTAATGTAATATTACAGACTGTGTTTTTTGCAAAAAATAATTTTCTAAAAAATAAATAATAATGGAGTTTTCTAAATGAAAATTAAAATATTTATTCATATAATTTTATTTTTTACCGCTTTTAATAATATTTTCATTACTAACCATAAATTGTACGCTAACGAAACAGAACGAAAAATTCCAAAATTTGTTTATCGCTCTTCACCCTCAAAACCAGAAGATAAATTTAAAAATGGTTTTGTTAGAGATAGATCCCTAAGCACAGACTTAGGTTCACACATATCAGGTGACTCTGGAGATACAACAGCTTTTATTAGCACGACTTCAAACCAAGATTATGCAAGACAATTTGCAACTTCTTATGCCATGGGCTGGTGGTATGTTCGAGAGTTTTTTGTTTATGAGATCATTCCTCAAAGTAACTTTGTAGACTTAGCAGAAACTTATAGTAGAACTTTGACAAATTCTACTACTTCAACAGAATTAAGAACAGCTTTAGAAAACTCGCACGATACTTTTACCAGAGAAAGTGAATATTCTGCCTTATATGAAATTCGCCCCGAAACGATCATATCTGCGACTAGATTTGAATTTGATTCGGTTTCAAGACAATTTTTACAGCGAGAAACAATTGAAAATAATGTAACAAGGATAGATCGAAACAATCCTCAAATTGAACCTTCTCTCCATGAAAATAATTTTCCATTAGGTACTTTCAGAAGTATGCAAATTCAATTTGATCATGTTTCAAGTGGATTTGCTTGCTATGTAGCACCTTCAAGCTCGAGTATGAGAAAAAAAAGAAACACGGGAAACTCAAATTATATTTGCCCAATATCAGGGAAAAATGTTTTCGAAGAAGTTGAATCACCCGATAATATTCTTTCTGATAATAAATTTAAACTTCAAATTAAAGTATTTAATGATAAATTATATTGTTTAACTCCCAAAAATGGAGATTATATTTATATAGACTATTGTGAAAATTCTAGTCAATGGAATTATACCGATTTTGGTCAAATTATTACTTTAATAAATGACGGGAAAAATGATCAATATTACTGTTTAACAGCCCCTATAAATGACAATAACTATAACTATATTAAAATAAAAATATGCGATCTAAATTTAAAAGAGCAAAAATGGAACCTTATACCTCATGATAATTCTAATTATTTAATCACATCATTCGATAATAAATATTTAAATTCTTATAATAATTATTATTTATATCTTGATAATAATTTTGACTCTTCAAAAACAATTCAAGTTTTAAATTATAACGAAATAAAAAAATCGAGACCAATGATTCAGTTTTCACTAGATACTTCTGTAAATGGAAAATACTCTATTTATCTTTCTTCAGGAAAAAGTATGTATATAGGATCTCCCTCAAAAATTCTTAATTATTATAATGCCCATAATAATATCTTATTTTCAAATTATGGCTATGATAATATAGAATCACAAGTTTGCTACTATTCCTCACTTATTAAGAAGGGAGGATCTTCATCGGATTGGGTAAATGCTGAATATTGCTCATCAAATAAATTCCAAAATAAAGAATTTGTCTGGATATTAAATAAAAATAGTTTTTTCAATTACTTTATTACTGATATTGGCGAAAATGCCTTAAGATTTGATAATATTATATTATCATCAAATCGATATTATGCTTATACAGCATATACTTATTGGCATGATAATAGCAGTTTTTTAAATAAATTTAAATTTAGCCTACCTGAAAAAACTTATGCAAATTATTACTCTAAAGGAAAAAATTTATCTCAAAAAGAAAGACTAAAAAATGCTTATAATGGAATAAAAAAATATTATTATAAATATCACTTTGAATAATAGAAATTTAAAAATTAAAATTCTTGAATCTAGCAATTATTTTAAATATCTTTTTTAATATCCTAATGAAGTTTTGGATTATCTTATTGAGATACTCCATTACTATCGTAGACGAAGTCTCGGCATTCCAAATGGTGTTATAACAACAGCAAAAAACCAAATTACAGGTCCTCCAATAGTGCCCATATTTGTTTCAATAACGCCTGCTGTTACCATTGCAAATAAAAATGTTAGGTCTGCAATTCCAATAATAAATACACCTAAAAAATAGGCGAACCAGGACGCCTTTTTCCAAATAAGGAATGCGATGGCTAATCCAAGAACACCATAGCCTCCAACATCTATACAGAAATTAAGTATCAGTTGACGCTGAGCAAAGGCAGTCACCGCATCTGTCGTATATTGAAATGCAGCTTTTGGCACTAGATTCCCTCCAATAAGCATATTCCACATATTTTTTTCATCACCTATTAAATACTGATGAATGCCTTCCGCACCAACCCAAACGTGCAACACACCCCACAAAACAAACAAAGTTGCACCAATTTTAGCAGCAATGCCTATTTTTAATTCCCGCTTTCCATTTCCGACTTTCATAAAAGCTCCTTCAATACTATAATTATTATAAACTTATAGGAATCTTTTTTAACTCACCTTAATTTTATAGAAAGTGTTCGACTTTATAAGGGGCTACATCATATATTATAAATAGATTATTAATTTTTTTGATTTGTATATTTTCTAATTCATATTTTATAATCTTTGAAATTATTTATTCAATATTTTTATGCAATGAAGATTTTTTAAAAATAGTTGCTTTCAAGACGCTCTTTACATGTCTCAATCACGCCTTTATAAAGATCTCCCATAGAGGAGAGCTTATGGATCCCATCATGAACAATTTTTTTATTTATTTTCGATCTCTCAGCAACCATGTGCTGAAATGCTGTTTGAAAATCTTGTGCTCTCATGACTTTTAATGAGTTTTCAGCATTGAAATGATCATTAGATAGACGATCCTCTATTCTTTTTATTGCTTCTGAATAACTTTGATCCATCTTCATCCATACATCAATAGTTATTTCTCCTTTTTTTAGAGAATCTGTAAGTCCTGCCTGTAAAGTTTTCATATTCAAAAGGTTATTTGCATCAATAAGTGTTTTTTGAAAAGATGCTTCATTTTTAACGTCTTCAATACTTTCTATAATACGGTAATAAATCGCTGTTGATGTGACAGCCTCTGTTCCAAAAGTATCTTCATCTTTAATATTGGCTGAACTAGCATATAAAAAAGCATACATACCTGGGGATAAGCGGTTCATTGAGAAGGAAAGACTAGAAGAAGATGTTGCCGAAGACTTTGCCGCTTGTGCAACAGTATTAACAACATCAACATAAGCATCAATTGCTTCTGGAGAGGTTGCTGGTGATTTTACAGACGGATCTTTCACCTTTTCAAGAGCCTTTAAAGTAGAAACAACAACACTAGCTATCTTGTCCAAGCTAAATTCACTCACATACTCTGTTTTGATATCAGAGTTATAACCAATCTCTCTTGCATCTGAAATTTTTGAATCTTTTAAATGCTGATCCATTTGTTGATAGAATAAGGCTTTATTCTTTTCTTCTTGAGATTTAAGCATATTTTGAAGTTTATCAATTTGTTCTTTTGCTTTAACTGTTTTATCTGCAACAGACTGTACTGACCCAGAAGAGCATGTCATATTTCTTTTCCTTTATGTAAAATTTTTTCTAACTAATTGTATTTAATAATAAATTTAAAATCAAGGCGGTTGGATATCTTTTAAAAATTGCTATAATTTAGATCACCACTAAAAAACATATCTCATTTAAAATAAATACTTTCTTCTATTCCATTTAAAGAAAATCATAAAATTCAAATTAATCTAGAATATTAATTTTAGTCACTATAAATCCAAGTTTGAAAGTAATTTAATATTGACTACCAAAAAAAATAAAATTTTTAAATTGATTTTTTATAATATATATTTATAATGAGCAGTAATATCGATATTAATTCAATAATTTAAATTAAAAATTTTAAATATCAATTTATTTATATATATTTAAAAGGGATTATTATGAAATTAATTAAATCTTTATTTTTAACGATGATTTGTTTTTATAATACTTTTGTATATGCTTCATTGGGATCGTATTTATTTTGTGCAAGTCAAAAAAATCCAAATGATTGGAAATGGGCGCCCGCTTTGCCAAATGGTTTATTAAATTATGCTCAAGAAATTGTTAAATCTGATGATAGAGGAACCTGGATAGTAGGATCTGGGAAAACTTCAATGTATTTTCATTCAATATTAGATATGGATTACATATTTGAAAATGTGAATGATGCAAAATTATTTTGTGATTCTTTAGCAAATGTTTGTAAAAAGGAACATGGAGAAAATTACAAATGGGTAGGTGCATCAGGTTATGCGGTGGCTCCTAATTCTTGGTCTTACATTTTAGTTCATTATACAATAAGACCTGGAGTGAGATCTCGAGCAGTTTGTCCTAATTGGACTTATCAAAGCTTTCCAAATAAAGGTGTTTTAGGAGATTCACGGGATTTTTTTATGGATTAAAAATTTATAAAAAAATGAATTCCTCTTGCAACCCAATCACCCCAAGAACAATTATTTTGCATTATATATCTCCATGCATTAATGAATTATAAATTAAGATTTTTTATATTTATATTTTTTATTTTAAAAATAATTGAGGTTAAAATGAAAAAGAGATTAATTGTATTTATTGTATTATCTGGAATTATTACAGTTATAAATAGGTTTCCATGTCATTGGGTAAATCCTAAACGATGCACTATACATGAACTTCCTAAAGAAGAATCTTCTTATATCATTCGCTATAATGCATCTAAATTAAGTTTTAAAGTTTAATTTTTTTAAGATTTAATGAAACATTTTAATATTAATATTTTAAGTACTAATATCACCACTATTTATTTTAATAAATACATCTTCTAAACCTGGTGATTCTGTAAATATATCTGAAATTCTCATTCCAATTTTTTGAGCTACAGAATTCATGACATTAACAGAATCTAAAAAAGAATTCATACTACCGTGTACATAAGGCAAAGATAGTTTTAAATTTCCTGTACTATGGGAAACCTGTTTAACAGGCTCTATTAATATAGAAAGACCATTTAAATAAGAGGAATGATCTTGCATCCATTGATAGACATTAGAAACTTCAATTAAACAAGAGATTTTATGTTTTCCACCAAGAGCTAAAAGTTCTTTATTTTCTTTTAAAGTAACAATTTCGCCACTCTTAACAATGGCGATTCGACTACAAAATTCTTCTGCCTCTTGAAGATAATGTGTGGTTAAAATAATTGTCATTCCTTGTTTATGAAGACCTTCAATAAATTCCCACATGCTTTTTCGTAACTGAATATCAACTCCAGCCGTTGGCTCATCTAATACTAAAATTTTAGGTTTATGAACCAGCGCTCTAGCAATCATCATACGCCGCTTCATACCGCCGCTTAATTCGCGGGTTGTTTTTTTAATATGTTCCGTTAGCATTAATTTTTCTAATAAAAAATCGATCCATTCTTTATCAGGTTTAAAACCTGAAAGTTTACTTTGAATATGAAGCATTGTTGGCAAATTAAAAAAAGTATCCGCAATCAATTCTTGTTGAACAACTCCTAATAATCTTTTTGTTTGTGATGTATTTTCGTTAACACTCAATCCTTCTACAATCACATCTCCTGTTGTGGGTTTATTTATGCCAGCAAGGAGACTTAATATAGTAGTTTTACCTGCTCCATTATGACCTAATAAACCAAAACACTCTCCTTTTTTTATAGAAAGGTTTAATGGTTTTAATGCTTCAAATTGTCCACCTTTAGGAAGCTTATATATTTTACTTGCATTTTTAAATTCAATCGCAATTGCATTCATTAATTTTAAGCCCTCAAACCAAAGCCAGATTTTAAAACTTTAACAGAAAAAATAGAGGTTAAAATAAAAAATAAAATAGAAACAGAAAACGAAACAAGAGGTGAAGTATCAGAAATTCCCAATACAGAATAACGAAACATGCTCACAATATAAAATATAGGATTTAAAAATCTTATAAATTGGATCCATTCTGGAAAAGAACTAAATGAAAAAAAGACTCCTGAGAAAAAGACAAGCGGCTGAACTACGAAAGACATAATAACACCAACTTGATCCCAACTTTTACAGACGGCTCCCGCTGCTATCCCAATGCTTCCAAAAATTCCAGTTGCAAGAATAATAGCAAATATTAATAAAAAAGGGTTAAAAGAAACAAAACTCCAAGAACAAATAAAGCCCGATATTAAAACAGCTAAAGAAACAATAATGGCTCTAATAACAGCTCCAAAAATATAAGCAAGCCACATTGCTAGTGGAGAAAGTGGAGCCATTAACACGTCTACTATAGTGCCGCTCCATTTTGCTATCATAATACTGCTCATTGGATTTTGAAGCCCCGCATTCACAACTTCCATTGCCATAATACCTGGAATTAAAAATACGACATATTCAAAACCATGAGTCAATGCTTGATTATTTGGAGAAGATATTAATTTACCAAGCGCAATACCAAATAGTCCAAAATAAATTAAGGCACTCCCAAAAGGAGCTAATATGGTTTGTGCAGGCACAGCAAAAAATCTTCTAACTTCTCTTTCAAAAACTCCAAAACCTGGCAACCAAGATTTTCCAACAGCTTCTCTTTTTAGATATTCCTGAATATCCATTTACACCTCAACTTTTATAAGTTTTCAACTTTAATACTAGAATGACCATTTCCTAATTTTTCTACAATAATGCGAGCGCCAATAGATTCTTTTAAGGATTCCACATGGCTGATAATTCCAACTTGTGTTCCGTTAGAATATAAAGATTCTAAGGCACCCATTGCCACCTGCAAAGTTTCAGGATCCAAAGTGCCAAAACCCTCATCTAATAAAATGGTTTCAATAGGCATTCTTACGCTTCGATAATCTGCCAGTGCTAAAGCTAGGGCTAAAGAAACTAAAAATGTTTCTCCCCCAGAAAGAGTTTTAAATGATCTTAATTCATTTGCATGATAACTATCTTTTATAGCAAAAGCGAGTCTTGGTTTATTTTCGGTGTCGATAGCGGGTGCTAAAGAATATCTTTTTTCAAATCTTGACAAATGATAATTTGCTTTAGAAATAAGTTCTTCTAAATTTAATATTTGCGCAAATTTTTTAAATTGATCTCCATTATTAATCCCAATAATTTGATGCAAACGTTGCCAAATTGAATACTCATGCTGAATCTCTTTAAGCTCTTCATAAAATTTTGTACTTTGATTTTTATTTTCGTCATTACTAATAATTTTCTGACTTATATTTGATTTATTTTCTTTTAAATTATCAATTAAAAACAATAATTCTTTCTTATTGTTCTGCAAAAAATCATAATTATTATTAAATTTATCATCAGTATTTGTATCTTGATGCTTTTTTAAGTCTAACTCTCTTTGATTTTTTAACTCCGTTGTTGAAATTTTTATTTTCTCAAGTTCAGTATAAATAATGTGAAATTTTTTGTAATCATCTTCATTTAAATTATATTTTATAATCTCATCTTTATTATGAGCACCTAATTTAATAAATTCATTTTTTAAGAAATCATGGATTAAAAACAAACTATCATTCATTTGATTTTCTTGACTTATTATATTTTCAAGTTGATTTTTTAATACAACATAATTTTTTTCTTTTTCATTAAATATTTTTTGCTCTTGAGTAAGTTTTATATATTTAGCATTGACAGCATCATTCAGTTCATTTTCGAATTTTTCTGGATCTTCCCCATTTAATACAGAACTTATATCTAAATCTAATGTATTTAATTTTTTATCTATAAAAACGAATTCTTGTTTTAAGTTTTGAATTATTTTTTCATTTAATAATACATCTTTATCTGCCTCAACTAATTTATGTGAAATTTCTGACTTTTCACTTTCAATCATACGATATTTATCAAAATACTTTTTCTCATCAAACACAATATTTTCTAGCAAAATATTGTCATATTGAATTAATTTTTTAAATGCATCTAAATCAAAATTTGGATCTAAATATTTTAAGACATCACTCAATTCCTGAATATATCTTAGATAATTACTCTCATTATTTTTATTTTCAATATATTGTTCTTTAATTTGATTATAGCTTTCAAAGTTTTCACTTATTTTTTTTATATCTAAATCTGTAAATTTTAAATTATCTTCATTATTTTTTTCAAGTTCTCTTAACACATTATAAAATTGATCACTATTTTTAATTATTTGAGAACAATTTTTTTCACGAAACATATCAATTAGAGTATTTTTTTTATCTTCAATTCCTTTTTTTAAGGAGTTTATTTGTGAGTTCATATTTTTAATATCTTGAGTAAAAATAAATACATTTTTTTCTATTTGATTTAAAGTTGTCAAAGAATTATGATAAGATTCTTCTTTAAAGATAAGCTGAGAAGTTAAAAATTGATGTTTTTCAAGTATCTCTAAATCAGAATTTTTAAAAGCAGCCTCTTTAAAATAAGGGTGATCTAAACTTCCACATAATGGACAATTTTCACCTAAATTTAAATGTTTTCTTTGCTCTGCTAATCCGATTCTCCAGGATAGATCAGAAACTTGACTTTTAATAATAGATATTTCATTAAGCTCGTAATCAAAGGTATTTTTTGTAAATGAATAATTTTCATTTTCTTTTAAAATATTTTTTTCTAATTCTTCATGTTTTTTTTCTAAATCAGTTAATTCAATTTCTTTTTTTTGAAGTTCTTCAAGATAAAAAGAAATTTTACTCATAGATGATTTTTCTAAATTAAATAGATCTCTTTTTTTTCTCAAACTAATAAGTTTTTCCTGGGGGTTATCAAATGGAATAGATAATGATATGACTTCTTTTTTTAAAAAATCAAACTTATTTTTAACCTCATTAGAAGATTTTAAAAATAAATTATAATTTAAAAACATATTATTTAAATCTTTTTTTACTACATTACACAATTCGGTTTGATTTGTTTTAATTTGGAGATATTTTTTTTCAAGAATATTTTTTAAATGAATTATATTTTCATTTTCTTTGGAAACTTGTTCTATTTTATTTTTTTTATCTTCTAATTCTAATAAAAGATTATTTTTCTGAAAGCGAAGTTCTTTGCCTTTATAAATTTCGGGTTTTTTAGTATCTAAAATATTTTTAGCAGAATCATAAGATTCTTGATAATGCTTTATATTATTAGAAATAAAAGTAATATGCGTTTTAAGAATATTTAAATTTTCTTGATTTTTTTCTTTATCTAATTTTAATTTTAATAAATCACAATTTAACATTTCTTCTTTAATTATATATTGAATAGCATTTTTAAATTTATGATATTGTTCTATATTAAAAATAATTTCGATATTTTCTTTATATTTATTCTCATAATTTTTAAATGCAATTAAAGATTCATTAAATTTTTCCTCGAGATATTTCTTTTTATCTAACCATTCTATATTTTTATTTAAAATTTCTATATTTTTTTCAGAAGAAATAATTTTTTCATTAAGTTCTATATTTTCATTTATAAGTTTTGTTTCTTCTTCTAAAGATAATATTTGAATTCCATTAAACTTCAGTGTTGCCTGATTTAATTTTTCTTCATAACTTTTCTTTTTTTCTGAAGCTTTTTTACCAATATCTTTATAAATTTCAGTATTAGTTAAACGCTCTAATATTGCGGCTCTTTCCTCTTCATTTGCTTTTAAAAAAGCTGCGAATTCACCCTGAGCTAACAAGACCATTCTTTTAAAATCATCTACTGTTAAATTCTCTAAAACTCTATTAAAATGTGGTTCAAAAAATTTAGGTCGATGATCACTTACAATTTGTTCCCATTCATTAAATTCAGGAATATATTTTTCTAATATTCTTCTTGGGTCCTTAAAATTTCCATCAGGCTTTTTATAAGCTCTTTCACATTGCCATGTAGCACGATATTTTTGTAATTTTCCGTTTTCAAGTTTAGTAAATGTCAATTGAGAAAATGCATAAGCAGTTCCTCTTGACATGACTTGTCTGCAATCATTTTCAGAATCTTTATCCGTCTTACTTTTAATTAAACGCGGGGTTTGACCAAATAAAGAGAGCGACATAGCATCCATTAAAGTCGATTTTCCTGCTCCCGTAGAACCCATAATTAAAAAAAGAGGAGAGCCTAATAAATCTTTTTCAAAATCGACACTATGATGTCCATACAACGAATTTAAATTTTCAAGTTCAATTTTTAATAATTTCAAAATAAAAGCCCTTAATTGATTAAATAGTATTTTAAATATTTTCTTCGTTAAGTAAACTACGAAATGCTTTTAATAAATCATTATCAACAATTTGATTTTGACTTTCACACATTTTAATAAATACCTGTTCTGTAGTTAAATCTTTTAAAGAAACAACCTCAGTGTATTCTTTTTTAGAGTCATTATTTAAAATTGGTATTTGTCTGATATAAGCTATTAGTGGTGTATTTTGAAAAAATAAATGATTTAAATTTTTTCGAATTTCAAGGTCAATTCCTGGAATATATGTATTAACAGAAATCTGAATGGCAAGTAAGGGAGGCTTTGCGGTCTTCCAACTTAAATTTTTTAAGATATTAGATATTTCTTCTAAGTTTCCTTTTATTTCTATAATATTTCTTAATATGGGAACTTCTATTTTTTGAATGAGTGGCTTATGATTTTTTTCAGATTGAAAGGTAACAATTTGAACATAACGAGCCGTTTTAGATTCTTTGATTGATAATGGTATTGGTGACCCACAATAATATGCATTTGAATTTTCAACATGATAAGCTCTGTGAATATGTCCAAGAGCCACATATGAAAATCGAGGATCAAAGATATCATTTGGCAAACCACCTAGTGTACCAACCATATGAACCTCTAGTGGAGCATCATCACTTTCACAACCAACACAAGCTAAATGCCCTGTTGCCATAATAGGTGCATTTTTTGCTAAAATTTCAGCTTCTTCTGCTAAATTAAAATAAAATTCTGTTATTTTTTGTTTAAAGTTACTTTGAATTTCTTTTTCAGATTGAAAAGAAGTTCGAACTCCTAATTTATACTCATGAATATAAGGAACAACAGCAATTACAAGTTCTACTTCATTATTTATATTATAAATAGGACAAAGGTAACGCGATAATTGATTTGTATTGGTGTTAAGACCTCCAACAATAAAAACATCAAGTAACTTTAATAATTCTGACGGCGCATCAAGCCGTGAAGGAGAATCATGATTTCCTCCTAAAACAATTACCTTTTTAACTTGAGTTTGCTTTGAAACTTGAAATAAAAATTGATAATATATTTTTTGAGCCTCAGCAGAGGGTTGCGGCTGATCAAAAACATCGCCTGCAATAATTAAAATATCAATTTGCTCTTCTTTAAGTGTATCAATTAACCAATTTATAAAAAACTGATGATCTTCTTCTCTTGAAATTCCTTCAAATGATACCCCTAAATGCCAGTCTGATGTATGAAGAATTTTCATGATTTTTACCAAAGATAAATAAAATATTTATTATTTAGCAGATTTGATTTCTTGAGCTTTTTTTCTTAAATCTTCAGGTTTTGCACCTTTAAATACATAGAACTTATCTGATTCAGGATCGTCTTCCAAGATATCTGCTAATTCTTCATAACACACAGCAGCTCTTTTTTTTGCCTCTTCTTTTAAATCATCATATTGAGAATAATTTTTTAATATTCCAAGATATCTGGAAAGAGAAGCAGAATAAAGGTCTTTTCTCCAGTAAAAACGTGCCACAAATAATTCATGTTCAGCAAGTCTTCTAGTTAATATTTTAATTCTTTCATTTGATTCCGCATTATATTCTCCACTTGGGTAAGTTTTAACATAATACTGATAACGTGAAATTGCTTTTTTTGCAGAAGCTTGTTCTCTATCAATTTCTTCGGAGGCTTGCGAGTCATATGAATTTGCTATGCGGTAGTATGCAAAAGAAACATTTTTATCAATTGGGTTTTTTCGAGCAAAATCTTCATAAGCAGCAATAGCTTCGGGAAATTTTCCAGATAAATAATATGCATTTGCCTGCATTAAATCGGCTTCAGGATTATTTTTTGAGTAAGGATAACGAGCCTTATATTCATCTACATTTGCAATTACATCAGACCAATTTTTATCATTAAATTCATTACGGATTCTGGCAATACCATCATCTTGAGATAACTCAGAAATAGGCGTCGAACGACAAGAAACGATTCCTAATACAAGAAATAAACTAATGAAAACAACAAATAACTTTTGACTTTTCATAATCTTACAATTCTCTTTAAAATGTTTAAGATGAACTATTTTGGTTGTTCCTCAACAAGTTCAACAAGCACACCACCGGTAGAATGAGGATGAACAAATACAATACGCATATTATGTGCTCCATACCTTGGCTTTTCATCAATAAGCTTAATATTGTTTTTTTTCAAATGATCAATCCAAATGTCTAAATTATCTACCTCTAAAGCGATATGTTGAATACCCGAACCTTTTGTTTCCAAAAATTTCGCGATAGGGCTATCAGTACTCGTAGGAGACAAAAGCTCTAATCTTGAATTCTCACAGCGCACAAATTCCACAGCTACTTTTTGTTCTTCTACAGTTTCACCTCCCTCATGATTTAAACCTAGAATCGAAGTGAAAAAATTTTTAGATTGATTTAAATCTTTTGGAACGATACCAAGATGATTGATTCTTTTAATTTTCATTTGAAAGACCTTAATTGTTTTTTATATTTTTCTCAAATATTCCATTTGCAATAGACATAGCTGTTGTCATTCCCCTAAAAAGAGAATCAATTTCATTTTGAGAAATTTTTTCAACATCTTCTTTGAATTTTAATTCAGCCATCATAAGTACATTTTGCAAAACTTCTTTTCTTAATCTTAAGTAACGTAACTCTTTTCCAATAGAATTTTTATTTTCATATTCATGATGAAGAAAAACGTTTTGAATGACCTCTGAAATTCCTTCTCTTGCAGAAGCCGAAGTTTTTAAAACAGGTGGAACCCAAGCTTCTTCCTGAGTCGGATGGGTATTTTCTTTAATTTCTTGAATCATGCGAGAAGGATCTGCTAAATCACATTTATTAATGACATATATTGTTGCTAGTTGTAAAATTCCTGCTTTCATTAATTGTATTTCATCACCACTATTTGGCATTAAAACAAGAAGAGTGGTATCTGCAATATTTGTTATTTCACTTTCGCTTTGTCCTATTCCAACGGTTTCAACTAAAATATAATCAAAATCTAAAACAGTCGCTAACCGAATGGCACTTCGCGTCGCTCTGGCAACACCTCCTAAAGCACCACGAGATCCCATAGAACGAATATAAACCATGGGATCGCGAAAATGATCTTGCATTCGAATACGATCCCCTAAAATAGCGCCACCAGATAATGTAGAAGAAGGATCAACTGCAAATACAGCAACCGTTTTTCCTTGTTCCCTTAATTCTTTAACAAATAAATTTGTTAAGGTAGATTTTCCCGCTCCTGGCAATCCAGTAATTCCAATAACTCTTGTTTTTGTTACGTTATCATCGGTACGAATTCCAGGATGAGATAACAATTTAGTAGCAAGCAATGGGTCATTTTCTACAAAACTAATTGCTTTACTTAGCGCTCTCATTCTTGAATGCCATAGGTCTACATTTTCTAAACAAGTTTTACCGGAAAGATAATTTACAAGAGATTCAAGATCTATGGACTGCTTTATCTTCATTATTTTAACCTTGCACTTCAGGAGTAATACTAAATAATAAGTCACCAGCAGCAACACTTACTCCAGGATTTATTTTTACATTAGTAACTAGTCCATCACATTCAGCAACAATTCTATTTTCCATTTTCATAGCTTCAATAATAATTAATGTGTCACCTTCTTTAATTTTGGTATTATTTTTTACTAAAATAGAAATAATTTTTCCTGTCATGGGAGACTTAATATCACCACCACCTAAATTCGCAGCGGATTGTCTTGGCTTTACTGGCCGCACAATATTTGCAGTTACATGATTTTGAGAAACAAGGCCATTACACTCTATTCCAAGACGATAAATCTCATTTTTTTTGCTTATAAATGTTTCGTTAAATCGTACTACTTTATTTTCAATTAAAAAACTTCTACCATCTGCAAGTAAACAGGCTTTTACTTCTTTTAGAATATTTTTTTGATCTGTTAAGTAAACAGGAAATAGTTCTCCCTTAGAAAGATGATTTAAATCTACTGTTGAGGGAATTTCTACTTGATAATTTTTGGAATCCTTGTTTTTTTGAACATTAATCTTCATTTAACAAACTCCTTTTGCTTATCTTTTTGTGCTTTCCAAACGATAAGCTCTTGCCCAAGATTCAGGTTGCTGAAATTCAGCAGTAGATGTAGCTTCTAATTTTGATTTTTTTTCCATGATTTTAATAGCAACGACAATAGCTTCTTGTTCCGTTAAATCTTTTCTTGTTTTTTCGGAGTCTTCTAATAAATGCTCATTTTCTTCAATAAAACGAGTGGTATATTTTCCTTCACGAAAAGCAGGAAATTCGATTAATGCTTGATGAAAAGGAATTGTTGTCTGAATTCCTTCTATATAAAATTCACTTAAAGCTCTAGCCATTTTGTTTAAAGCATCATTTCTAGAAGTCCCATGAACGATTAATTTTGCAATCATTGAATCATAAAATTCAGGAATTTTATATTTAGAATAAATATGTGAATCTACTCGAATTCCAGGCCCCGAAGGAAATTCTAATTCTTTAATTACACCAGGATCTGGTCTAAAACCATTATATGGATCTTCAGAGTTAATTCGAGCTTCAAAAGCCCAACCACGAATGGATAAATCTTTTTGAGTAAATGGTAATTTTTCACCCATTGCTACTTTAAGTTGTGTTTGTAATAAGTCTACACCAGTAATCACTTCCGTAACTGGATGTTCTACCTGAATGCGCGTATTCATTTCCATAAAATAAAATTTAGTTGGGGATTCTAAAATAAATTCAACAGTACCTGCATTTACATAACCTACACTTTGTGCTGCTCTTACTGCAATTTCTCCCATTTTATGGCGAGTTTCTTCACTAATGTAACTAGAAGGAGCTTCTTCAATTAATTTTTGATGCCTTCTTTGAATTGTGCAATCACGTTCAAATAAATGAACCGTATTTCCATGAGAATCAGCCATAACTTGAAATTCAACATGTCTTGGATGTTCAATGTATCTTTCACAAAAAACATCTGCATTACCAAAGTAACTTAATGCTTCTCTTTGACAGGACTCAAATGCATTTGCAAGTTCGGAGTCCGCCCGAACAACACGCATTCCTCTACCGCCACCACCAGCAGCTGCTTTTAAAATCATGGGATATCCAACTTGATGAACGATATCCTGGAGATCTTTTAGGTCTTTTAAGGGTTCATTTTTACCTGGACTACAAGGAACACCGGCTTCTGTTACTTTACGCTTTGCCAGAGTTTTATCACCCATTGAGTGAATCGCATTTGGTGAGGGACCAACCCAAACAATGCCCGCTTTTAATACTTCATTTGCAAACTCAGCACTTTCAGACAAAAAACCAAATCCGGGATGAATGGCTTCTGCGCCAAGCTCTTTTGCTGCTTTAATTATATTGCCAATATTTAAATAACTTTCATTGCTTGGTCCACCCCCAATACATAAAGCGGCATCAGCCATAGCAACATGCCTTGAATGCAGATCTGCAGTTGAATATACAGCTAAGGGAGAAAGTCCAAGGTCACGGCAAGCACGAATGATGCGCACACCAATTTCGCCACGATTTGCAATTAATACTTTTTTAAAAGGCTTATGAATAAGAGGTAAGAATTGATCTTGTATCATTAGGATTATCCCATCGCAAAAAAGAAATTGAATTTAATTATTTTTTATAGCGGAATGTTACCATGTTTCCTTTTTGGCAAAGATTTTCTTTTATTTTTATTTACAATTAAAGCAGTAATTAACAACTTACGAGTTAATTTTGGTTCAATGACATCATCAATAAATCCTTTTTGCGCTGTTACGTAAGGATTTGCAAATGTATCTCTATAATTCTGAATTAATTCTTTTCTTTTATTTTCAGGATTAGGTGAATTTGCAATTTCATTTTTGAAAATAATATTACAAGCGCCTTCTGGACCCATCACAGCTATTTCAGCACTTGGCCAAGCTATATTGTAATCAGCGCCAATATGTTTTGAGTTCATAACATCATAAGCGCCGCCATATGCTTTACGAGTGATTACGGTAAATCTAGGAACGGTTGCTTCACAAAATGCATAAAGTAACTTAGCACCATGTTTAATAATGCCACGCCACTCTTGTTCTGTTCCTGGTAAGAATCCTGGAACATCTGTAAAAACAATTAAAGGAATATTAAAGGCATCACAAAAACGAACAAACCTTGCTGCTTTAATACTTGCATTTATATCTAAAACACCTGCTAAATTCATAGGATCATTTGCTACAATACCAACTGAATTTCCATTAAGCCTAGCAAATCCAATAATCATATTTTTTGCATAATTGGGTTGTAACTCTAAAAAAGAATCTAAATCGCATACACGTTTAATTATTTCTCGCATATTATATGGCTGATTCGGATTATCTGGAATAATTGAATTTAATTCTATATCTGTTCTATCTGCGGAATCTGTACAAGGTAACGAAGGAGGAGTCTCTAAGTTATTTTGCGGAATGTAAGAAAGTAATTTTTTAATAAATGAAATAGTTTCATATTCATCCGCGCACGAAGCATCGGCAACTCCACTTTTTACATGATGGGTGTCCGCACCACCTAAAGATTCAAAATCTACGTCCTCTCCTGTTACCGTTTTAATGACATCGGGTCCCGTAATAAACATATGGGAAGTACTTTGCGTCATAATGATAAAATCGGTGATTGCAGGAGAATAAACCGCGCCACCTGCACAGGGTCCTAAAATTGCACTAATTTGTGGAATAACACCGCTAGCTAAAGTATTGCGATAAAAAATATCCGCATAACCACCAAGACTCGAGACACCCTCTTGGATTCTTGCTCCACCGCTATCATTTAATCCAATAATTGGTGTTCCATTTTGAATAGCAAGATCCATCACTTTACAGATTTTTTTGGCATGCATTTCTCCTAAAGATCCACCAAAAATAGTGAAATCTTGAGCAAAAATATAAACCGTCCTTCCTGCGATACATCCGTAACCTGTAATGACGCCATCACCTAAAAATTTTTGTTTTTCCATCCCAAATTGATTGCAATTGTGAGTAACAAAAGTATCTAATTCTACAAATGAATTTGGATCTAATAATTCTTGAATGCGCTCACGAGCTGTCATTTTCCCCTTTTCGTGATGAGAATCAACTCGTTTTTGACCTCCACCTTCAAATGCTTTCCAACGCTCTTCCTTAAGTTTATGAATTGCTTTTTCAGTGCTAATTGTCATTTCGTTTATCCTTCAAGTATTTTTTTAATTTCTATAATGACATCTTGAACGGTTGTACCAGGAGTGAAAATGGCTCTAACTCCAAGGGACTTTAAATAAGGAATATCTGAGTTGGGGATAACGCCCCCACCAAATACAGGAATGTCACCGCCTCCCTTACTTTTTAGAGCCTCTATAAGCTTAGGAAATAAAGTATTATGAGCTCCTGACAACAAAGATAATCCAACAATATCAACGTCTTCTTGAATAGCTGTCTGTGCTACATCTTCTGTCGATTGGCGGACACCAGTATAAATAACTTCCATACCTGCATCTCGAAGAGCTTTGGCAATATATTTTGCTCCTCTATCGTGGCCATCTAAACCACACTTTGCGATGAGAACTCTTGGAATCTTAGAAAACGAAATCCCTCCCAGAACATGAGAACCTGAGTTTAATTCATCACTTGCATAAAATGTGGGAAAGAATTTTGTTGAAGGATAAAAGGTTTTTATCATAAATTAAAATTCCCTGTATTAAAAACGCAAAAGCAGATTACAAGGGGCTAGTGTAGTTATTGCAATTATTTTTGCAACATTTTGAAAAGGAGACTTGCATTGAAGGATAATAAAAGCTAATTGATTGCTGTTTTGAATAAGTCTCGCCTAAATAGGATGTCAAAAAATGTGGCACAAACACGCTTATAAACTGCACTCTTTAGACTATAAAGTTAGAGAAGCTAAGGGAATCATTAGCAATGGGGAAAGAGGCTATAGACAACCTTATGTAATTGGTGTTTGCGGTGGATCAGGAAGCGGTAAAACGACTTTTTGCAAACAGCTTGTAAAATATCTTGGACCTGAGCTTGTTCTGCATATTAGCCAAGACGCCTACTACAAAGATTTAAGCCATTTATCTTTTGATCAAAGAGAAAAAGTAAATTTTGATCACCCAGACATTATAGAGTTTCCTCTACTCGTGTCCCATCTTGATGAATTGTCTCTTGGAAAAAATGTGACTCTTCCTCTTTATGACTTTTCAAAACATAGCCGCATGATAGGAAATCAATTTGCTACTCCAAAGCCAATTGTCATTTTAGAAGGGGTGCTTCTTTTTTCTGATAATGATACAGAAAAAAGAATAAATCACAAAGTTTTTATTGATGCTTCTGAAAAAGTTAGATTTGAAAGAAGATTAAAACGAGATGTTCGCGAAAGAGGAAGAACTCCTGAGTCCGTACATAATCAATTTAATTCAACAGTAAGTCCAATGCATAATATTTATGTAGAACCTGGAAAATCAAAAGCGGATCAAGTGGTTTCTGGTGAGCAATCTTTTGAGCATGTAATTGAAGATCTTTCCGTAAAAATTATTAAAGAAATATTGGTTTTATAATTTTTCATTACCTGTTTAAATCTAAAAAATTATAATAATTAAATTAAAATAATATTTTTGAAAACTAGCACACAATATCTGAAGACAAATTTGTCTTGAAAGATAGTTTTTATAATCACTTTTCTTGAAAAGTATTTACCTACCATTTAATCTATTTATGAAGAGGATAAAAACACACCCAATAACATGTGTTTTTATTACTGAATTTAATATTTCGTTTATCATAATCATTTGTTATAATTATTTTATAAACAACACAGATATTCATTATAAAGGAGAAATGAGTGGAATACTTATTGAATAAATTATATTCTGATCCAATATTTTCAATAAAAAATTTAACTACTTTTCAACTTAATTATTTTTATGATTATTTTAAATGCGAGTGCTTATTTGAAGATCAGACTTCAAGTCAAGAATGTTTCGATGACAAAGAAATCGCTTTTAGAATTTATAAAAACATTAAAATCGAATTAAAACAAAGAGTTAAATTAGGAGTTGATTATCGAAATTTACATTAAGTACATTTCAAAAATTATGTTAACTAAAAAATATGTATTCATACTTTAAATTAACATATTTATTGTAAATTAAAATAACTCAACTTAATAAAAACATATTAATCTAATATTGAATTTAAAAAAAAAATATGTTAATTATTCCTTCAAATTACAGAAGGATGCTCTTAATTTTATAAAATCCAAATTATGATTAAATAAACAGCTTTCCTTAAAAATAATAAATCAGCATTGCAAATTTAATTTATTAGATATTAAAAAAAAGATGACAAAAATTTTATAATATACTAAAATAATTTTAAATGTTTTAAATTTTTATCAATTTAAAACATCTATTTTAAATAATTTAATATTATAATCATAAATTTCAATTAAAGGGAATAAATGAAATTAAATCATGTTTTAAAAAAAACGCGAGCAAAATATGGGAGTACTTTCGCTTTCCTTATTTTAAATTTTATAAATACAAATTCCGCTCAAGCTGAATCTAGTTATGTTAGCCCCCCTGAGAAAGAAACCTTAATTATAAATATTTCAGATTCACCTAAAATTCCTTGGGACACGATAAAAGCCGGAGTTCACACTGCAGAAACTTTTTCTGCAGCTGTTCATGGAAGCATTACCCCCATGTTTGAACTAGGCTCTAAAAATATTTCAAATGAAAGGGTTTTACTAGATAAATATTCTTGCGAACAATTTATCTGTAATGCAACTTTAAAAAAAGGTATTATTTTTCAAAATAACAGAGAAGTGAACGCATATGATTTAGAGTTTTCTTTAATTAGACAACTTTTGTCAAAAGATGGAAGCAATTTTGCTAAATCAATTTTAGATGATATTGTTGGAATAGATAATATTGATAAAGAAAATATAAAATACATAACATATAATAAATTAAGTTATCCTATAAATGTTTTAGAAGGAATAAAAGTTATTGATAATTATAATATCCAATTTAAACTCAAAAGAGAAAACAAGGTATTTTTCAAACGAATTTCTGATGGAAGATTACCTATTGTTCCAATCGAAGAACTCGAAAATGATTTTTTAAAATGGAAAAAATATCCTGTAGGTTTTGGACCTTATAAAGTAACTGGAGCCGATTTTAAAAATTTTGAGTTTTATTTACAAAAAGTTTCTGAAGAAGACAATATTCCAAAATACGTAAAATTAATCTATGGTTCAGAAAAGGGGGGTGATATTAAAATATTACTCTCTGAACCTAAGAGAGTTCCCAATGAAGATGATAAAGTAATTATTTTTGCTAATGTTCATAATAATGCAGGTTTTTTATATAATTATCAAACAAAATTAGCAAGAAATAAAAATTTTAGAAAAGCAATTTCATTAGCACTTGATAGAAATAAAATAGCAGAAGCATCTGCCTTTAAAGAATTGCAAGCTGAAGATCAAATGCTACCAAATAGCAGTTGGCAACAAGAATATCGCAGTGAAATTAAAATTCAAACACAAAATGTAAAAGAAGCAAAACGCTTATTAAATTTAGTACCGCATCATTTATGGAAAAATAAAGTATTTCAAGTGCCAACTTATTGGGGATATAGCGATAATGTAAATACCCTTCCTTATGTTATAGAAATAAAAAAGCAATTAAAAGAAATTGGAATTGAAACTAATTTCCTAGATACTGACAATGCATATGATAAATTTACAGAAGGAGATACCAACGTTCTTTATTTCACGGGGTTTGGATTTTCATACAAAGATCCAAACAGAAATTTTGGACACTTTCGAAAAGGCTCCTATTTTACTTATGAAAGCCCAAATGATCCAAAATTTGAAGAGCTATATCAATTATCTACAAAATATGTTAAAGAAACAACAAAATATACAAAACTTTTAAGTCAATATTTTACTGAAAATAATGTAATGACAATTATTTTTAATCAAAGAATGTCTCTTTCCTTTAATTCTAAAAAAATTATTAGCTTAGGGAATCAATATAATGGAATACGTCTAGCTATTTGGGAAATAAAATTAAAAGAAGATTAATTTATATTTAATAAATTAAACGAATATAAAAGGAATATCTAAATGAATTTAAATTTTATAAAAAATCGAAAACTTCTCATTGGACCAATTATAGGAATAGGTGCTTTTTTAACGTATATTTATATAAACCCAAATATAAATAATTTAAAAGCAAATGAATATCCAGACTCTTATTCAGATAATGCCACTTTAACTATAAATATGGCTGAAATTCCACAAGTTCCATGGAATACAGAAAAAGCTGCTGTCCATGTAGCTGAAACCTTTACAGCAGCTGTCCATGGAAGCCTCGCTCCCATTCATGGTCACGGATCTAATGACAACTCAAACCAAAATACTCTGCTTGAAAATTTTTCTTGTATAGAAGAATTAACATGTCAAGCAAAATTAAAAAAAGGAATTTATTTTCACAACAATCGTGAAGTAAATGCTTATGACATTGAATTTTCTTTAACAAAACAATTGATCGCTCAAAAAGGCGCAAATTATGCGGAAGCTATTTTGGATGATATTGTTGGTATAAATAATGTTAACAGAGAAAATATAAAAATAGTAAAAGAAGGAAATAATGAATATCCATCTGGAGCTGTTGAAGGAATTGTTGTTAAAAATAAATATTTAATTGAATTTAAACTAAAACGCAAAAACGATTACTTTTTTTACCGCATTTCCGATGGCAAAATTCCAATTGTTCCTATTGAAGAATTTGAACCGAATTATGTCGATTGGAAAAAATACCCTGTGGGTTTTGGTAAATATAAAGTAACAGATGCTGATTTAGAAAAATATGTCTTTCATTTGGAAAAAGCGGATTTAAATGAAAAAATTCCAAAAAAAATAGAGCTTATGTTTAGCTCCGATAAAGTTGGCGATATAAAAATGTTACTTGGCGGCCCTAATAGAGGCAACGAAGAATACGAACACCGGCTTGTTTTTTCAAATGTTTATTCTAATGGGGGTTTTTTATATAACTACCAAACGGAACTCGGGCAAAATGAAAACTTTCGCAAAGCAATTTCCGTTGCATTAGATCGTAATAAAATTGCCAGAGCCTCCTTTTTTAATGAACTCACTCCTGAAGACCAACTTATTCCAAACTCAGCTTACTTTAAAGAATTTAGGGCAAATAGACCCATTCAACAACAAAATATTGCGGAAGCAAAACGTCTTTTAAATTTAGTACCCCATCATTTATGGAAAAATAAAATATTTCAAGTGCCAACATATTGGGAAGATGTTGTAGAAATTAATACTTTACCTTACATCACAGAAATTAAAAGCCAACTTGCAGAGATTGGAATACATACTAACTTTTTAAATACAAATATCAATTATGAAAAATTTAAAGACAATGATCCTTATGTATTATGGTTTACTGGATTTGGTTTTGCCAATAGCGACCCAATTAAAAACTTTGCTTATTTTAGGAAAGGATCATACTTTAAAAATGAGCACCCATATGATCCTGAATACGAAGAGTTGTATCAAAAATCGGCTAGCGATTTATCACTCGATCCTCTGGCAACTCAAATATTAAGTGAATATTTTACACAAAAAAATATTATGACCGTTATTTTAAATCAAAGGATGTCACTTTCTTATGATCCCCGAAAAGTAATAAGTTTAGGAAGCCAGTACAATGGCATTCGTTTTGCTATTTGGGAAATAAAAATTAGAAATTAATTTAAAAATAGACTCATATGAAAATCAAATTTAAAAAGTTTTTACTTATATTATATTTTCCAGCTATTTCTTTTTTTATTTATATTTTTTATTTATTTTTTAATGCAAATAAAAAAAATGAAAATTTAAACATAATAAATGAAAATGAAATATTAACAATAAACATGGCAGAACTTCCTGTTATCCCTTGGAACTCAGAACAGGCCGCGGGACATATTATTGAAACATTTACTGCGGCAGTTCATGGAAGCCTTGCGCCTATTTATATTCATGGTTCAATAGATAACACAAATCAAAATACCTTACTTGAAAGTTATTCTTGTAAAGAATTAACTTGTTTTGCAAAATTAAAAAAAGGGGTATATTTTCATAATAATAGAGAAGTCACGGCATATGATCTTGAGTTCTCATTAATTAAACAATTAATTGCTCAAAAAGACTCAAATTATGCTGAGACAATTTTAGATGACATTGTAGGGATTAACAATGTAAAAAACGAGAAAGTAAAAATTATAAAATTCAATAATATTGAGTATCCTTCCAAGTTAGTTGAAGGAATTCAAGTTAAAAATAAATACAATATTGAATTCAAATTAAAAAGAAAAAACAATTACTTTTTTTACCGAATTATCGATGGAAAAATTCCAATTGTTCCCATTGAAGAATTAAAAGAAGATTACATCAATTGGAAAAAGTATCCTGTAGGTTTTGGCAAATACAAAGTAACTGATGTCGATTTTAATAATTATATTTTTTATTTAGAAAGAGTAAATTTATCGGAAAAAATACCTAAAAAAGTTCGGCTGATATTTAGCTCGAATGAAACTGGAGACATTAAATTATTATTAGGAAAACCAAATATTGGAAATGAACAAAATGAGCACAGACTTATTTTTCCAAATGTTTATTCAAATGCTGGTTTTTTATATAATTTTCAAACAGAGCTCGGCAAAAATGAAAATTTCCGCAAAGCAATTTCACTTGCACTTGATAGAGATAAAATAGCAAGATCTTCTTATTTTAATGAACTTTCAGCTGAAGATCAATTTATTCCTAATTCAGGTTATTTTAAAGAGTTCCGTGCAGATATCCCTATTCAAGAACAAAATATCAAAGAAACAAAACGTCTTTTAAATTTAATACCTCACAACTTATGGAAAAATAAAATATTTCAGGTTCCTACGTATTGGGAAGATGCAAAAGAAATAAATACTCTACCTTATATTAAAGAGATCCAAACACAACTTGCCAATGTAGGAATACAAACCATTTTTCTTAACACCAATAATGATTACGATAAATTTGGAGACAATGATCCTAATGTATTTTGGTTTACAGGTTTTAGTTTTGCTACTAGCGATCCCAATAAAAACTTTGCCCACTTTAAATCAGGAAGCTATTTTAAGCATGAGCATCATTTTGATCCCATTTATGAATTATTATATGAAGAGTCTGCAAACAAAATATACAACAATCCAAACTCTGTAAAAATGTTAAGTAAATATTTTACACAAAAAAATATTATGACTATTATATTTAATTTACGCATGACCCTCTCATATAACCCTCAAAAAGTAATAAGTTTAGGCAACCAATACAATGGTATTCGTTTTGCTATTTGGGAAGTAAAAATTAGAAGTCAAATTTAAAAACCATAACCATATTTTCAAAATTACATATTATTATAAAATCGATGACAAAAATATCTAAATATATTAAATGAAAATAATAAGATTTTGATTGTGAATCTTATCATACAACTATTTAGTAAAGCCTTGCTAGTGTTATAAAGGAATTTAATTCATGATAAATTCAAATAAAAGATCATTTTTATTCAAAATAATTTATTTTATATCAGGATTTTTTTCTTCCTTAATAGCAATAAAAATTGAAAAAAATAGCAATGCTTCTAATAAAAAAATATTAAATGAAAAAGAAGTTTTGACTTTAAATTTATCAGAAATACCTCAAATTCCTTGGAATAATTTTGAAGCATCCATTCATGTTTTAGAAACATTTAATTTTGCAGTTCATGGAAAACTATTTTTAAATTCAAATTTAGATAATGAAATTGTTATTTTTAAAAAAATACATTATATAAATAATTTTATTAATATAACATTAAATGAAAATATTTATTTTCATAATAATCGAAATGTAAATGCCTACGATATTGAATTTTCCTTATACAGATATTTACTAAATAATAAAAATGACACCACTCTTTCCATATTACAAAACATTGTTGGCGTTGAAAATAGAAGCTATCAAAATATCAAATATATTCTAATTGATCACATTAATTATCCCTCAAATTATATTTTAGGGATTAAAGTAATCGACAAATATAACCTTATTTTTGAACTTAAACATAATAATTTAAATTTTTTAGAGCAAATTTCAGACTCAAAACTACCAATTGTTCCTATCGAAGAGTTAAAAGAAAATTATATTGAATGGAAAAAATTTCCCGTTGGTTTTGGTAAATATAAAATGATTGATGCCGATTTTAAAAATCATGAATTTATTTTAGAAAAAGTTCAATATGAAAAATATAAGCCAAAATACATAAAATTTTTATTTAGCTCTAATCATAACTCAGACATTAATATTTTATTTAGTGAAACAAATAATATAAATTATAAACATATTATTTTTAAAGATATTTATGCTAATGCTGGGTTTCTTTATAACTATCAGACAGAACTAGGTCAAAATGAAAATTTTAGAACAGCCATTTCACTTGCTATAGATAGAAATAAAATTGCTTCAAAAGCTTTATTTAATGAAATCATACCAGAAGATCAAATGTTACCAGAGCAAGAACCATTTAAAAAATACCGCTCAGAAACTCCAATCCAACACAAAGACATTCAAAAAGCTAGAGATCTTCTATCATTAGTACCAAGTCATTTGTGGCAAAATAAAATTTTTGAAGTCCCTACATTTTGCGATACAAAAGATATAAATTCACTTTCTTATATGCAAGAAATAAAAAAACAACTTGCAGAAATAGGTATTCATATTAATTTTTTAGAGACAAATATAAAATATGATAAATTTAAAAAAAATGATAAAAATATTCTTTGGTTTACAGGGTTTTCGTTTTCTCATCGGAACCCTCTAAAAAACTTTGCCTATTTTAAACGTGGATCCTATTTTAGCTATGAATATCCTAAGGATCCACAATATGAATTATTATATCAAAAAAGTTACCATGATATTCATAATTCAATAGAAAATATAAAAAAACTGAGCCAATATTTTACAGAAAAAAATTTAATGACTATTATTTATAACCATTGCATAACAGCATCTATTAACACCAAAAAAATAGCTTATATTGGAAAACAAAAAAATGGCATTCAATTTCAAGTTTCGGAAATTAAATTTCATATTTAGCTTGAATAAATATAATTATACATGTTTTAAAATTATTTGGTAATCTATTGTATTGATTAAAAAATATATTTTATTATTCGTGACAGTTTTCTACAAATAGTATAAAAAATTTAAACTTAGAATATTAATATTCTAAACAATAGAACACAGTCTACGAAATTATAAGGATTTTTATGAAAAATACGATATATTTTTTATTTAAAAAATATAAATGGGTATTTTTAATATTACCTTTATTTTATTTTTTTTATATAATTTTTAATAACAATCCTAAAAACCAGTCTTCTTCAAAAAATATATTGAATGACTCTTTAATTATTAATATGGGAGAAGTTCCTCAAACTCCATGGGATCTTGATCAAGCTGCAATTCAAGTTGTAGAAACATTTACTTCAGCAGTCCATGGTTGTCTAACTTCAGTATATAAACTAGGCTCTATAGACAATTCTAATCAAAATGTATTATTTGAAAAATACTTTTGTGAAGGAAAAACTTGTTATGCAACCTTAAAAAAGGGAGTTCGTTTTCATAATAATAGAGAAGTAAACGCTTATGATGTTGAATTTTCGCTTATAAAACAACTACTAATTCATAAAAAAAATAGTTTCACAAAAACAATTTTAAATGATATTGAAGGCATAGAAAGTTTAAACAAAAAAAATATCAAACATTTATCTATTAATAATATTCAATATCCATCACAATATTTAAGAGGGATTAAAGTAATTGATTTTTATAATTTAAAATTTATTTTAAAAAGTAGTAGCGAAAATTTTTTTCATAAAATTTCGGAAGGAAGACTTCCTATTGTTCCCATAGAAGAATTAAAAAATGATTATGTCTCTTGGAAAAAATACCCTGTGGGTTTTGGCAAATATAAAGTAATACATGCAAATTTAAAAGACTACGAATTTCATTTAGAAAAAGTTTTAAAAGAAGAACTCATTCCAAAAAGTGTAAAAATTGTTTTTAGTTCTAAAAATATTGGTGATATAAAAATGCAACTTGCTAACTCGCAAAGAAAGTTATCGGAATATGAACAAATACTAACTTTTTATGATGTTTATTCCAATGGAGGGTTTCTTTATAATTATCAAACGGAATTAGGCCAAAACGAAAACTTTCGAAAAGCTATTTCACTTGCCTTAGATAGAGAAAAAATAGCAAAAAAATCATTATTTAATGAAATTTATGCTGAAGACCAATTGCTTCCAAGTTCTGGCTGGCAAAGTACTTATCGAGCAAAAATTCCAATTCAAAAACAAAATATACCTGAAGCAAAAAAACTTTTGGAAAAAGTTCCAAAGGAATTGTGGCAAAATAAACTATTGCTAATTCCAACGTATTGGGATGATGTTAAAGACATTAATTCAATTCCTTACATAACTGAAATAAAAGACCAATTAGCCCAAATAGGTCTCCATGTAAAATTTTTAGATACTGACGTTGAATATGACAAATTTAGCAAGGGAGATAAAAATATTCTTTGGTTCACAGGATTTGGAATAAGTTTTGTTAATTTTGATCCAAATAAAAATTTTTCTCACTTTAGAAAAGGATCCTACTTTACTTACGAGCACCCTGATGATCCTGAATTTGAAAGGCTTTTTCAAAACTCTATAAATCATTTTACAGACTCTCCGGAAGAGACTCAAAAATTAAGCGCTTACTTTACTGAAAAAAATATTATGACAGTTATTATGAATCAAAGAATGACACTATCATACGATTCTCGAAAAATTATTAGCTTAGGAAACCAATATAATGGCATTCGTCTCGCAATTTGGGAGATTAAATTAAAGGAGTAAAATAAATTTTTTTTTTAAAATGATTAATAAAAAAATATCCATAACCATTTTATCTTTTTATTAATCATATTGATGACATGATAACATAAATGATTTAAGGATAATGAAATAAGGTTTTTGGAAATCATTATTCTCAGTCCATTTACTTTATTTAAAAAGAAAGTCAATTTTTTAAAATTGACTAAAATCAATGTTTTATATAGAAATAAAATGAATTACCATGGTTGATATTGAAAAATTAAAATATAAGAAAAAATTTCCTATTTATTTTGGTTTTCTATTTATAATTACATTTATTCTTGTTATCATAAATAATAGGATAACAAGCAATAAGTACGAAGACTCAAATCAATTTCCAGATAGCCAAACAATCACATTAAATCTTTCAGACCAACCTCAAATACCGTGGAATTATATAAATGTTTCTTCTTATGTTGTTGAAACATTTTCTGCTGCTGTACATGGCAGTTTAATTTCTTTTAATGGAACGTTTAAAGAATCAGCTGATAAAAATGCGCTCTTTGAAAGATTTTTTTGTGATGGAAATATTTGTTATGCAAATTTAAAAAAGGGAATATTATTTCATAACAAAAGAGAAGTAACAGCTTATGATGTTGAATTTTCTTTTATAAAACAATTATTATCATTTAACAATGACAATTTTGCAAGAACAATTTTAGATGATATCGTAGGAATTGATAATTTAAAAAAGGAAAAAATTAAGCATATTAAAATTGATTCTCTTAATTATCCTTCAGGACTTATTTCTGGTTTAAAAGTAAAAGATAAATATAATATTATCTTTAATTTAAAAAGGGAAAATAGTCATTTTTTTCAAAAAATTTCTACAGGTTATTTGCCTATAGTGCCAATAGAAGAGTTTGATGAATCCTATTTAAAATGGAAAAAATATCCAATTGGTTTTGGAAAATATAAAGTAGTAAAAATAGATTTAAACAAACATATCTTTGTCATTGAAAAAGTAAATGAAAAAGAAGACATTCCTAAGTTTATTCGATTTTTATTTAGCGATAGTGATACAGGAGACATTAAGGGATATATTGGCTTAAATAAAGCAAATTTAAATTTTGATAGCCATATTATTTTTCCTGATATTTATTCAAATGCAGGATTTTTATTTAATTATAAAACTGAACTCGGTTCCAATGCAAATTTTCGTAAAGCAATATCATTAGCTCTAGATAGGTTTAAAATTGCAAAATCTTCGCCCTATGGCGAATTTGTCGCTGATGATCAAATGTTACCTGCATCGGGATGGCAAAAAAATTATAGAGCTGAAATTCCTATTCAAAAAAGAAATTTAGAAAAAGCTAAAAAGTTAATGGAAACCATACCTGAATCACTTTGGAAGGACAAAGTTTTTCATGTTCATACTTTTTGGAATACAAAAAAAGATTTAAATAACGAAAGTTATATTATTGAAATTAAAAATCAGCTGCAAGAAATTGGAATTCATGTGTTTTTTCATAATACAAACATGAATTATACAAAATTCAAAAAAAATGACAAAAATGTTTTATGGTGGACAGGTTTCGATACATCAACAACAGATCCAAACTCTAATTTTGCTTATTTTAAAAAAGGCTCTTTTTTTGATAATATATATCCAGATGATCCTGTATTTGAAAATTTATACTTTGATGCTACTAAGAATTTAAGTAAAAGCCCTATTTTTTCAAGAAATTTAAGCCAATATTTTACAGAAAATAATATCATGGTTACAGTTTTTCAAATGCGCATTTCATTTTTATATAGAAAAAATCGAATTTCTTCATTTGGTAACCAATACAGCCCTATTAAAATACTGGTATGGGAATTAAAACTTAATAAGTAGAAATTTTTGATATGATCAATAAAAAATTAAAAAAGTTTAATAAAAAATTTCATTTATTTTATTGGCTTTTAACATCAGTAATAATATCGTTTTTATTTCTAATTATAGATATTATAATTATAAATCACCAATTAAAAGATTATTATCTTTCAACTTTTGGATATACAGAATACTTAATGCAAAATAATTATTCTTTGGAAGCTTATAGAAGGTTGATTGAAGTTTCTTCTTCAATATATGTCTATGAAAGAGTAGAAAAAAATAACTTTTTTGCAGCAGAAATTTGGGACTGCGTTCAATGCAAAGATAATAAATTTCCAATTTGGCAAACAAATGCTTCATCTATTTCTGAAATTAAAAATGTTATTCTTTTAGAAGGAATTTTAAAGAAAGTAAATTCTATATTTATTTATAATAACTCACTAATTATTGGTGTTTCATTTCCTATATATTCATATAAAATAGCTAACGAAAAAGTTTTTCAGCAAAAAAAATATACTTTAAAGTTTTATAAAAAAGCTTTAGACTATAAAATTTTTAAAGATGGAACAACATTTATTGAAGTATTTACAATATTAAATATTTTAGTTTTTTTGAGTCTTATCTTTTTTATCATGATTCCAATTTCTATATTAAAAACAAAAGTTGCTAAAAACACCGCCAAAAAAATTGAATCTAAAACTCTTGAAAATATTAAAAACATGATAGAGCATGAGCTTGTTAATCAGGAAAATATATTAAAATATCCTTATGATCTTAAATCTAGCATTCATGCTGCACTTCATCATAACAATGTAGCTCAAATTATTTTAAGAAAAATTAGAATTGAAAGTATAAATCCTTTGGATGTTCTTGAAGAGGTCTGGAAAAATATTGGAAATACACACATAAAACTTTCTTGTTATATTAATATAGGCCATAAAATAAAATTTGATCGCAGTACTCTTTTTTTAGCATTTAATACTATTATTAAAAATGCTGTACATGAAAATGTTTTAGCATCAAAAATCGAAGTAAAAATAACTCAAAATTGGTTTTACAAATTAAAAAAAATCATATTAATTGAAATATCAAATGACGGAGTTAAAATTCCAAAAGAAATTAGAGGAAAAATATTAAATGGCTTTACAAATAAACCTGATGGACATGGCATTGGATTAAAAAATTTAAAAGAAATTTTACAAAAAAATGGAAGTAAATTATTTTTACATAATCAAAATATAACTTGTTTTTCATTTTTTGTAAGAGCTTCCGAAGAAAAATATGAATTGAACCAAAATTATATTCTTGAAAATAGTATAAAAAATTTAAAGGAAAAGGAAAAAATTAAATTTTGCACAAAATCAGATAAGCCACTTGTTGTAATCATAGAAGATAACGAATTAATATGGCATGGCTGGGAAGTAAAAATGATAGACGCAAATATCTTATTTTTTAGAACACCTGATGAATTTTTCTGCCATATTGATGAAGAAAAAATGAATGGGAATAATTATCTAACCAATATTGCTGCAATTGTTAGTGATTTTGATTTTGGTAATGGAGTGAATTTTATAAACTCAAATTTAATAGGTGGTATTGAAAATGAAGAAGAAAAATTTAATGGAAAAATAATTTTGTGCTCTGGTTTTAATGAGAAAATTCAAAAAGATATTCCAATTTATATGAAAGAAAAAATTGATTTATTTTTTCAAAAAAGGCCGATAACATATAATGAAATAATGGATATGATAGAAAATTTTAATAAATCAAAAGTTATCAATTAAGTTTTTTATACGGTTTATATTTTCTTCTGTAAAACACTTTTTATATATCATTTGTCTTACAACAATTGAAAAACCATGAACAGGTATTTTCATTTTTCTAATTAACACCAATAATCTTACTAATTCCCTTCTAGATTCTACAGATAACTCTTTATCAATTAAATGTATTTCTTTTAAAAAAGCTGAAGTAGAAGGATCATGATTAAATTCATGCTGTAAAACATTAAAAAATAGACAAATCATTTCAGGATATGTTTTATCAAAAAAATTTCCTAGTTTTAAAACGACATTATAGTCATCTAAAATTTTAATTGGATTTTCATAAATTCTTTGAAGAGTTTTTAAACTTATTCCTAAATAATTTGCCATTTCCTCTCTAGCTTCGAGTGGGAAAGATAAAAAATATTCTAAATGAGTATTATCTTCTTTTAAAGGTTTAATTTTAATTTGAGAATGGCATTCAGAAGAAATAATTAAAAGCATTTTATTCATTTTATGAGCAATATTATTAGCTACATCTAATTCCATTTTTTAGCACTTCACTGAACATTTATTTGAATAAAATATTTCTACTTTTTTATTTCTTCAATTGGTAGATTTTCGATAGTATTTTGACAATTTCCTTCTTCAATTGCATCAATAATTTTAGATTCGCTATTAAAGATAAACGATCTCTTACAAAACAGATTAACATTAATGGAATTATCACTTAAATGACCAGAAGCAGAAAAATATTCCATGTAAGAAATAATTTCGTTATTTCCTACTTTTTCTTTTTTACTTGGAGTTCCATATTTTGGATGTTTTAAAACTTCAACAATATCTTTTCCTATCCATGGCTTTAAAGAAATTTTTTCGGAACTTTTTTTAACAGTTTCATTATTTGAATTACTCGAGTTATTAGTTGAATTACAACTAACTAAAATAAAACTAAAAAATACAAATAAAAATTTAACTTTCATAATATCTCCTTTTTTTTTACCATCGCTCTGATTTTTCTAAATTAAAAAAAATCTCGGCAATTCTACGTTTTGTTGCTTTTGAAGCATTTTCAGGAAGCCTATTAATAGGAAACCATTTTACTTCAGCTATTTCTTTACTCTTAATTTTCTGAATTTGGAATTTTTTAATGATATATAAACTGACAATATCATCTACTCCACCATATATATTAAAATAACATTCAAAAATAACTGGATTTTCTTGAACTATTACACCTGCTTCTTCACGAACTTCTCGAATAACAGCTTCTCTTGGGGACTCTCCTTTATCTACTCCACCACCTGGAAAATGCCAACCTGGTGTATAAGTATGCATTACTAAAAGAACCTCTTCCTTATCATTAATAATAACGGCACGAGCTCCATTTGTAGATATTCCTACTAACTTTTGATAACTCTTCTTAAATGTAAGTAAAATTAAAAATAAAAATTGAATAGTTGAATTTTTCAAAATTTTAATCCTATATATTTATTTTATTTAGATTTTTTTGGAATATCTATATAATTGCATAAAGTAAATAGTTACCGGCAATAACATTGAAACAAAAAAACCATAAGATTGAGACAAACCCATACTCGCTCCAACAATAGGTGGTCCTATTAAAGAGCCTACTCCAAACATAGCAACCACTGCTGTATTTGCCCCTGCTAGACTACTCCCTTTATATTTTTTTCCTACAATTATTAGAGCCAATGTATAAAAGCCTGATATACAAGCACCCCAAAAAAATAAAATAAAGTATAAAATGAAAGGTGTTGTTATAAACAATTTAATTCCAATTGCACCAAAAATTCCGATTAAAGCACATATTATTAACGATCTTATTTCACCATATTTATCAGCAATAGCTCCTACAAAATACTGAAGACATGCTTGCCCTAATCCAACAGATATTAATAAAGAAACAGATATTTTTTCACTCAAACCACTTGTTTCACCATAAATAGGTAAAAGATTAAAAGCAGTTGTTTCTAAGTAACCATATACTACTGCCGCAGCCATTGCGATTGGAGTAGAAATAATAATAGGAAATAAAGATGCACCATGATCACTTGTTACATTTGGTACTTTTTTTCTTGCTAAAAATAATGGTAATAAAACTAAAAATAAAAAAGTTGCTCCAACAATAAATGGCGTAATTCCCTGTGATCCAGTTACTGTTAGTATTCCAGCCCCTAAAAAATAGCCGATACTCAAGCAAGATGAAAAAATGCCCATGATTCGCCCACGCATTGAATCTGAAGATAATTCAGCGATCCAAGTTTCACTGGCAACAAAAACACTATCGAGACACGCGCCAAAAACAAATCTTAATAAAAACCAAAACAATAAATTTTGAGTAAAATAAAAGCTAAAAAATGAAGAAATCCCAATTATAATGCTAAAAAAGATAAATATTTTTAGCCCAAATTTTTCCATAGATTTAACAAAAATAGGAGCTAATATAATAGCTGCTAATGCAGGCATAGCTGTATTTAAACCTATTATAGTTGAAGAATACCCCATTCTTTTCATGACAAAGGATAATAATGGCAAAGAAAGTCCAAAGCCAATTCCTGTTGCTGCAACACATGATAAAGCACAGACAATTCCAAAAAGATTATTTGGATTAGATTTTAATTGATTATTATCTAATTTATCAACATTTATAAAACTCATTATTAAAAAATTCCTCGAAAAAAATAATAAAACAATAAAAAATAAGAAAGATAATTGATTGAGAAATTAAATTATCTAATGAAAAAGAATATTTGAAAATAAATACATAGTCAAATTAAGTAATTTTAATTATATAATTAATTATTAATTTGTACCTTTAGTTGCTTCTTTTGGTATATTATTCTGAGCTGAAGGATTTTCATTATTTAATGCTTCTGGTGAAGAACTTGTCTCAACAGAAGGAGAAGGTTGTGGTTTCATTTGCATTGGAGCTTGATCTTTTAATGGTACTGAAGGAGCAAATTCCTTCTGCATTAAAGGAGTTGAAGGAGCTTTATCCATTGGCGCCAATTTTCCTGTTTCTTTAGAATAAACTCCTTTTTGAACTGGTAAATCAGAATATTCTGTTTTAGAAAACTTAGGCAATTCTCCTGGCATTAATGGATGATAACTTTGTTCAACACCTATTTCATAATGGGGCGCATCAATATAAATATTTCCATTACCATCTATATTTATATTTACATTTTCAAGTTCTTGATTTTTTATTGAGTTAATATTTACACCATTTAAGTAAATAATTCTTCCTGTCATATATGTGGAGTCATAAGGTAATTTTTTAGGGCTCATCGGAACTGGTTGAATAGAAATACCTTGGGGTTTTGGTAAAGTAACGCTTGGAGATCCCATTAAATCTAAACTTTGCGATGGAATAGGAATAGCAGCACTTCCAACTCTTTGAACCCCAGTTCCTTGTAATGGAGGGGTTTGAACTGGAATCTCTTGTTGAGCATTTTGTGCTTGAATATTTAATGGAGTTAAAAAAGAAAAAAAAATGATTTTGTTAAAAAATTTCTTTAAAAAAACTATCATATTGTTTCCTCTTTTATATTTTTAGATAATATTACCACTTATGCATTTTATTTAAAGAGTAAATTTTGCACTATATGTCCAATAACAGGAGCAAAAAGATACCCACTTTTATGCGCTCCAGTGCAAACAAATGCTTTAAATTTTGACTCTGAAATATTTAATTTATCTAAAACAACTTCAGTATGACCATAGCCAACCCTAAAACCATTTAATTGTGATAATTCATTTATTTCGCTTAAATTTGGTGAATCATCTATATTATTTTTAGCTAATTCTAATATTATATTATTTTTTAAATTTATTTCTTTTAAATTCACTTCATTAATTGATTTTATTCTTAAACTTGAAGAAGATATATAAGTTTTATTTATAATACCACTAAAAGTAACTTTAGATTTTAAGTCGTTAGATATTTTTTCAGATAAAATAAAATTATTATTAATATTATGAATAATGTTATCTCCAAAAAAAGTAGACCCAAATGTTAATCTTTCTTGTTTTGTCATTTGCAAAGGCAATGGAATGTTTAAATTTTCTAATAAACTTTTTGTCCAAGCACCTGTGCAAAAAATTAAATGTTCAATTTTTTTATCTTTAATTATTTCATGATATTTTTTCTCAGAAAAATTATTTTCTTCAAATAAAACACCCCTTTTTATTAAAACATTTTTTAATATATTTAATAATTTTTGAGCATCAACCCAAGATTCATCTAAATATTTTATTTTATTTTCTTCTATTTTTAGTATTGAATTTGTAGGAAGATTTTTTTTCTTTAATAAATTATCATCTTGCTTTACTCTTAAATAGTGCTTATCTCTATTATTGCTAGATGTAAAATAATCTATGCCTTCCCCATTTTTAAAAATAGTGTCAATGGGTAAAGAACAATTATCTTCTTTTAATAAATTATGAATCCAATTTTTATAAATTTTTTTACCGTGCAATTTAAGTTCAAAATGAGAATCTCGAGCAAATAATTGACCTTTTGTTGCTAAATTTGCTGCTGCTGCTTTAGATCCAGAAAATTTGTGATTATTTGTAATTATTTTAATTTCTATTCCCTGAAATATTTCTCTTGTTAAATATTCAGCTACAGATAATCCTAATATGCCAGAGCCAACAATAATTAATTTTGCCATCTTTCTACCTCATTAAAAAACAAAGGAAAGAGTCCTTTCCTCTTTCCTTTCTATATGACAAAAAAGATTAAAAATTAAGTTATCTTGAATTATCTTGAAGATAAGAATATTTACCCATACTTTTCAAATATAAAAAAGCACTCCGTACTTGATAATCATCTCTTAAATTCGATGGCCATGAATTAATTTCAATTTCATTTTCGTTTTGTCTTCCCTGTAATGCGATCGTATCTTGATCTTTAGCTTCTATATGCTTATCTAAATCTGCTTCTCTTCTTGGAATACGCTGATTGGGACCTTCATTTTGTAATTGTTGTACTTTTCCTAAAATACTTTGTGAAATTAAAGGAATATCCGGGGTAATTCCTTTTGCTTGAATACTTCTTCCTTTCGGAGTGTAATAACGCGCAATAGTCATTTTTAAAGCTCCTCCATTTGGCAGAGGAATAATATTTTGAACACTACCTTTTCCAAAAGTTTGGGTTCCCATAATAATTGCTCTTTCTCTATCTTGCAAAGCACCAGCTACAATTTCACTTGCACTTGCTGTGCCTTCATTCACTAAAACAATCATTGGAAAATTTGATAATGTGTTTCTTTTAATTGCGTATTCTACATCATCTGGTTTATTTAAATCTCTTCCTATTGTAGAAACAATAATTCCAGAATCAATAAATAAGTTTGTTACTTTTACTGCCTGATCAAGTAAACCACCCGGATTATTTCTTAAATCAAGAATCAACCCTTTTATTTTTCCATTATTTTTTGCTTCGAAAGATTTAATATATTTTCCTAGTTGCTCCGAGGCATCTTCTTGAAAAATGGTTAATCTTGTATACGCATAGCCATTTGAAAGCTGAGTTAAAGAAGCACTATTGCTTCTAATAATTTCTCTTTCAATTTTTACTTTTTTAATAATATTTTGTTTCCCATTTTTATCTGGAGTAAAATACTCTAAAGTAACATCAGTTCCTATAATTCCACGCATTTTGCTTAAAGCTTCTTCTATAGTTTTAGGGGTAACAACAATATTACCTACCGAATAAATAATATCTCCTACTTTTAATCCAGATCTTTCAGCAGGAGAGCGTTCAATAATTTCAACAATTTCTAATTTTCCACCTGCAGGATTAATGACAACACCAATACCACCAAACTTTCCACTCGTATCCGTTGAAAAATCAGAGTACTGTTTTTGAGTCAAATACGTTGTATGAGGATCAAGATCTGCAGTCATCCCTTTTAAAGCTTTTTCAATTAATACATCTGGATTTACGGCATTAGGCTCAACATAGTTTGACTCTAATAAATTAAGAACTTTTGAAAATGACTCTAATGATTGATATTTTTTATTTTCTAAATCATTTCTTTGTTTTATTTCTTTTGGATTATTTTCTGGTGGAGTTACATTTGAAAAAAGCAATTCTTTATTTGGATATGCGCTTTGGAATGTAAAGAACAAAAATAATAGAATAATAAAATTATATAACTTTATTTTAGTCATATTAATACCTTAATTTCAATTTATTATAAAATACACTTTATTAAATTCTTTTAATTGTAATATGAATAACATTTTATATAAATATGGTTAATTTTGACTAAAAATTTTTCATTATTATTGATCTTAAATTTGAAAATTATTTTATAAAAAAAATAAAAATAATTCATAATCTTATTTTTAATTTTATTATGAATTATTTTTTTAATTAGGCAGGAGAACCTTCGCTTGCACCACCTTTACGGTTTGGATAACTTTTACGTCCCGAAATCATGGAACGCATAAACTCTCTATTTAGCCTTGCGATATTCTCTAAACTAATATCTTTTGGACATGCACCAGCGCAGCTTCCCATGTTTGTACAAGAACCAAAATCTTCTGCATCCATTTGATAAACCATTTTTGCAACTCGTTCCGCTCTTTCTGCTTGTCCTTGAGGTAACAAAGAAAGTTGTGATACTTTTGCAGAAACAAACAACATGGCAGCCCCATTACGGCAAGCAGCAACACAAGCTCCACAACCAATACATGTTGCCGCATCAAACGCTAAATCGGCATTTTCTTTTGGAATTGGTAAAGCGTTTCCATCTGGAGAACTTCCTGTATTCACTGAAATATAACCACCAGCTTGGATAACACGATCAAATGCGCTTCTATCGACAACAAGATCTTTAACTAAAGGAAATGCTTTTGCTAAAAAGGGTTCAACAACGATTGTTTGTCCATCATGATAGTGTCTCATGTGCAACTGGCAAGCCGTAGTTGATTTTTGTGGTCCATGTGGATTGCCATCAATTACCATAGCGCATGAACCGCAAATTCCTTCTCGACAGTCATGATCAAAAGCAACAGGTTCTTCCCCTTTTAATATCAGCTTTTGATTTAAAATATCTAACATTTCAAGAAAGGACATATCTGGATTTACGTTATTGAGTTCATAATCAACCAACTTACCTTCAGAATGTGGATTTTTTTGTCTCCACACTTTAAGGTGCAAAGTCATCATTTTGTTACTTTCGTGTTTACTTTCCATAAGGCCATTATCCTTTTTATTACTTATAACTGCGTTGGGTTGGGTGACAATAATCAAACTTTAATTCTTCAACATGACGTTCTGGTTTTTTACCTTCACCTTTAAATTCCCACGCAGCAACATGGGCAAATTTTTCATCGTCTCTTTTTGCTTCATTATCTGGAGTTTGATGTTCTTCACGGAAATGGCCGCCACAGGACTCTTCTCTTGTTAGAGCATCTAGACACATTGTCTCACCTAACTCAATAAAGTCTGCAATACGTCCTGCTTTTTCGAGCTCTTGGTTTAATTGCTCGCCTGTTCCAGGAACAGAAATATTATTCCAAAATTCTTCTTTAATTTTTGGAATCATTTTAAGAGCTTTTTCCAAACCTTCTTTATTTCTAGCCATACCACAGTAATCCCAAATGACATGACCAAGCTCTTTATGAAATTGATCTGCCGTTTTGTTACCTTTAATTCCCAGTATTTTATTGATACGATTTTTTGCACTATCCATAGCTTCTTTAAACTCTGGATTATTTGTTGTTACTTTTTGTAAATTTGTTCCACCAATATAATTCGTAAGAGTTGTTGGAATAATAAAGTAACCATCAGCAAGGCCTTGCATTAAAGCAGATGCACCAAGGCGATTTGCTCCATGATCCGAAAAGTTTGCTTCACCTAGAACATGCAAGCCTGGAATAGTAGATTGTAAATTGTAATCGACCCAAAGTCCGCCCATTGTATAATGAACTGCTGGATAAATTCTCATTGGAGTTTTATATGGATTTTCACCTGCAATTTTTTCATACATTTGAAATAAGTTTCCATATTTTTCTCTAATTTTGTCTTCGCCCAATCTATTTATCGAATCTTGAAAATCTAAAAATACAGCTAATTTAGAAGGACCTACACCATGTCCATTATCACATTCTAGTTTTGCCGCTCTTGAAGCCACATCTCTAGGAACTAAATTACCGAAACTTGGGTAACGGCGTTCTAAATAATAGTCACGTTCATTTTCAGGAATTTGTGAAGGCATTCTAGTATCATTTAGATTTTTAGGAACCCAACAACGCCCATCATTTCTTAAAGATTCTGACATAAGTGTTAACTTAGACTGATGATCACCAGAAACGGGAATACAAGTTGGATGAATTTGTGTATAACATGGGTTTGCAAAAAGGGCTCCTTTTTTATGAGCTCTCCAAATTGCAGATGTATTTGATGCCTTTGCATTTGTTGACAAATAAAAGACGTTACCATAGCCACCTGTTGCAAGTACAACAGCATCGGCGTGATGCGCTTCAAGTTCACCTGTAATAAGGTTACGAACTATGATACCGCGTGCATGGCCATCTACCATTACTATTTCAAGCAT